>JAYTUF010000046.1:0-11887 GCA_043744755.1 Anatilimnocola sp. | reverse complement strand
TTCGGACATGAGCAGGGAGTAGAAGGCATCGCAATCTCCGAGGACGGGCGAAGGATTGTCAGCGGCTCTCGGGATAAGACCGTGCGGGTATGGAACCTCGACACGGGTCGGGAGATCGCATTGCTGCGCGGACATGAGAATCACATACACAGCGTCGCGATTTCAACGGACGGACGAAGGATCGTCAGCGGCTCATATGACAAGACGGCACGCGTGTGGGACTCACACACTCGCCACCAAGTAGTCATCTTTCAAGGGCATGAACAGGGGGTAACCAGCGTCGCGTTTTCCCACGACGGTCAATGGGTTGTGAGCGGGTCGATCGACAAAACCGTGCGCGTATGGAACGCCGAGACTGGCGCGGAGCGGACGGTCTGTCACGGGCACGAAGATTTCGTGAGGTGCGTGGCATTCTCCTCTGATGGCCGTCGAGTCGTCAGCGGCTCGGAGGACAATACTCTGCGCGTTTGGGATTCCCAAACAGGCGCCGAACAAGGCGTATTCCTTGGACATCAAGATTATGTGTTTAGCGTTTCATTTTCAAGCGATGGTGGTCGAATCGTTAGCGGATCATCCGACAAGACGGTGAGGGTGTGGGACGCAGAGATGAGAGAAGAGCGGATCGCACTTCGAGGACATAAAGAATGGATTAACGGCATCATGAGCGCTCTCGATGGAAATCGGATCGTTAGCTTTTCGCTGGACAAAACCCTGAGGGTATGGAATGCCGACACGGGTGAGGAGACGGCAATCCTGAGGGGACATGAGCAGTCGGTCGATTGTGGAACGATCTCTCTCGATGGTAGGTGTATTGTGAGCGGATCCCAGGACAAGACCGTTCGTGTGTGGAATCTTGACACCGGAGAGGAGCAACTTGTCATTCGCGGACATGACGACTCAGTTCATTGTGTAGCCATATCTCCTGACAGTAAATGGATAGCCAGCGGATCGTGGGACAAGACGGTGCGAATATGGAATTCCGAGACAGGCGCGGAGCGGGCCGTGCTCCGCGGTCATGAGGGTGGCGTCAATTGCGTCGTGTTCTCCACCGACGGTCAATGGGTTGTGAGCGGGTCGATCGACAAAACCGTGCGTGTATGGAACGCCGAGACAGGCGCGGCCCGGACGGTCTGTCACGGGCACGACGCCCCTGTGTTTTGTGTCGCCATATCTCCAGATTGTCGATGGATTGTAAGTGGGGCCGGAACAAAATCGGATAATCTAAAGGACAACTCGGTTCGACTATGGAACGCCGAAAATGGGTTTGAGTGCGCCATTCTGCGCGGACATGAACGCACGGTGACGCGTGTCGCCTTTTCTGGCGATGGTCGGACGATCATAAGTGAGTCACAGTCGAGGCATTCGGAGTATAAATCGATGCGGGTATGGGACCGCGAGACAGGAACGTGCCTGAAGTCGATTCCGGGTACTGGTGATGTAACCGCAATCGCTAACGAGTCAAACGACAATGGTTGGCGTGTCCTCAATAGCGGTGGCGAAACCATTGTCGGAGTAACAAATTCCGAACAGCCTATCGCCTGGTTTCCACTTGATTTGTGGGATCTCACGACGCACCCTTCCGGTCGCCGCTGGGCTGGGGGAAGCCATTCCTACCTATGTCTTTTTGAACTCGAAGGGACGCTGTGAAATCCGCTCCCTGACAGGCTAGATAGAGCCCCTTCAAGTCCAAATTTTGGCGTAAAGGCGCCTGCGTTTCTAGCGGGCGTTGTTGATTTTGATTTGCCAGTCGACGGCACGCTGCTTGGCATTCGGTTACTCCGACCACAGGCGGATTTCGGTTTGCAGAAATTCCAAATTGCCGATTTGGCATCGACAGAATCACTCGCTCGTAAGGGTATAACACCCCGCACAAGATGCAGTTCACCGGACGCTTACATTGAGGGAAATGCCCTTCTCCGTAGAGAAGGGCCAAGAGTCAGACATCCCACGTTGCGATGCTTTCGCAGGTGGCTTTCGCCACGAGCGCGTCGAAGGCGGGAACGCCCGTGATTACCGGAGGGAAGCCGCCACGATTGAGCCATGAAAGCAAGCCGTCTGCAACGGTCCCCGCTTGCTCCCAGTCGTCACCGGCTATCGCCTGGGCGAGCGCCAACCATGCTGCATTCGGATCCATTAGGTCTCCTCTCCTTTCCGCGCAGGTGACGTTTGAGGCGCCGTAGGTGGAGGATCGTCTTCGTCGCGGCACTCGGGACATGTGCCCAGGTAATTCCAACTGCGTCCATCAAAGTCTTCTTCGATGTCGCTCCAGCCTTCTGCAATGGCCTGCTCGGGCGTGGCGATGTCCGTGCCGGCGTCGCAGTTGTTGCAGCAAAGGGAAAACTCGCGCGTGACCTGCGTCGAACTGGTGATGTGCATCGGTACCTCCGGTGAATGTGAGGGAACGTGAAAACCTGACCGGTGGAAGCGTGCCACTTGGGCAAGGATTTCGCAATGCGATTGCAATCACCGCGAAAGAGCGGACGAGCCAATTTGAAGTGCAGCGCCAACCGCTGGCAGGTTCGATAAAAACCCAGGCCGTCCATGGCCTGGGTGTTTTCTACGCCGCAAGGGCGAGAAGCTGTGCCGCTTTCGCGTCGAGGTCCAGCCGATCGCCGGCATTCAGAAGTTGACCGGCGAGTCGAGTCAGGGCATCGACCAGGGAGAAAATCGTGAACCGGCCCTGCTCCTTGGCGATGTCGAGAGCCTGTTTGGCGTAGTGCCGAGGAATGCCGTTCTTCAACAGCTCCTTGAGCACTTCGTCGGCATCGTCGCCGAGTTTCTCGCGCATCGCCTTGCCGATCACTTTCACGAACCCGTCCCGTCGTTCGTCACGGCGGGCGACGAGCGCGTCAAGCGTCCGGCGGATGTCCGTCAGCACATTGCCGACGCCGGCCGTGTGTTTACGGGTCAATTCCACGACTTCAACCGCGTCCCAAACTATGTGGTTTTGGCATACTGCTTGGAACCAAAAAGTTGAAATGCCGACAGAACGCTTTCCGACTTCGCTGTTCCACACGAAGAAGCCGGGGGCGAACGCTTGGCCGTCGATCTCCGTCCAGCCGGCCGGATCGATCAGGAACGCGAACATGTCCTGCTCTCCGCAGTAAAGTCCCGTCTTCCCGTTAAATGCTTCCTGCGGCGGCTGGAAGTCCGGCGCGCAGTCGCGCACCAGGTTCACGAGGTCCAGGTTCCACAGCCGTGTGTAACTGACGCCGTGAATGGAGCGCAGCGATTGCCCGGTCGTGAGCAACTGCAACGGCTTCTGGCCGCTCGGCATCGTCTCGGTCAGCACGCGGGCAGCGGTTTCCGGGAACACGCGGTTCACGGTATCGCGGCTGACGCGGGCCAGCCCGCAGAGTTGCGAGAAGCTCCAGTCATTCATTTCGTATTCGCCGTCGTCACCGGCGGCGAGTACGAGCGTGCCGTCGCGGGCAATCGGCCGCAAGTGCTGCGGCGCTTGCCAGCGGTCGAGCGATTGCTGTTTCTGCTGGCGGCAGTGCTCGGCCAGCGTGGCGAGCGAGGGGAAACATTCGTCGTTCGCACGACGGAACAATTCCCGGTTGGCATGGGTAAGTGTGGTCACGATGACCCTCCTGTGTTGCGAAAGAGCCAGAAACAATGTGCCTGATCCAACGTGGAGCGGGCGATCGAGCATCGCATCTGCTGCTCGGCATGCGCAAGAGAAAGGGCTACTAGCCCTCGTCGCCGTCAAGCCGGTTTGGCATGTCAGGTGGCAGGACTGCGTCATCGGAAACACGAATGCCGTATACAGCCCAGAGGTGGTCTGCCAGTGCCTCTCGATTCCAATCCTCATGGCGGACGAGCACGCGAACATCACCCGTATGCACGAGTGAAATGCTGCACGTCGTGAGGATGTCGGCGAACGCTTCCCGAATCTCGCAGATGAGGCCGGTGTATAGTCCGCCATCCCGCTCCCAGATCACGGTATCGAGAACCTGTGGCAGTCTCTCGCAAGTCACGAGCGACGATTATCAGAAGCTGCGTGACCCTTTTGATTCTCCGGCGCCGTGGGTGCGTCGTACTCCTTGGCCGGCGGCGGCCCGAGAAGCTGCCAAGCGAGACTCCGCACTTCCGGCCGAAGCTGCAACGTCGCTTCGGCTGTACCAACATCCGGTGCAAGTAATTCCTCGGCGGCGGGTTCGATGGTCGCCCGGCCATAGCGGTCAATGAGCGGACTGAGCCTGCGTTGACCTTCCTCCCGCGAAATCACGTCGTAGCCGATCGCCCGCACAATCTCCTCCAGATGCCGGTGAAGGTATAACCGCAGATACAACGGCTTTTGTTTGCGGTTCGGGTCTTGGGATGCACTTACAGCCACTTGGGGCGATGGAACCACACTGCCTTCGGCTTGCTTGTTAGAACTGGAATCTATTAACGCATTGTTGGCGGCCTCCACCGGCGCGGCGCCGATCTTCCCAGTCGCCGTCTTGCTCGGCAATTCCGCTTCGCGCAGATTTGGGGCAACGCTTTCAGCCCTCTGCTCGCCTGCCGCTTTCGTCGCGGGTTTGATTATCGCCACCGGCTGATCATGTGGATCTTCGTTTAGACGCCGCTCCTGTTCCTCGTGCGCTCGCTGACAGCCAGGACACCAGCCGACGAAGTTGGAACTTCGCTCCTCCTCCGCGCAATATTCGACGTCAATCCAGCCGTCATGCAGGGCTTGAGCCAAGCTGTCGAGCGATTCCATTTCGCACGCGTAGCATGACAGGGTTTCAGCCAGCGCTTCGCGACCCTGTCCGGTCAGCACGACGCTGACCTTGAACCGCCAGTCGTCACGGTTGTGCCAGATATGCTCCAGCAGGATGAAGAGCTCCTCGCTGCTGTCCCGCAGCGCCTTGATCTCGTCGATCAAGGTACTGGTCGCAGCTAACTGGTCTTTTGTGGTGTTGCGGTTCATTCGTCAGCGGGAAGAATTCCTCAATCGCAGACTGCGGAGCGCCGCAGTGCGAACGTCGTTTTCGCGGCGTTGCGCTCGTTGATCCTGGTTAAGGGGAGCGTATGGCGAGAAGTGTGCCACTCGCCTCCCATCATCGCAACAAGTGAACACGCTGGCCTGCGTGCGGCTATAGGGGAGAACGCTCGGCAGGTGCCGCCAGCGCCAAGTCGCGAGCGATTTGTTGCCGCACGTTGGCGAGGGGACGGCTGAACTGACGCCTGGAACTCTGAAGCACAATCTCGGATCGATCGTCCGTTGCCGAGGGCGGCGGCAGTGTGGTCATGGAGAAGGGCGCCGATGGCAGTCCGTCGAGGAGCAAGCGGGCGTAGGCGGTGTACTTCGGCAGATTGGTGAAGTCTTGGGGCAGTAGTTGTCCCGGCGTCATCGTCATCGCTCGTGCGAGCCATTCCGCGTCTTCGCTACCGACGGCAAACGCAATGATCGAACCGATGTTTCCGGCGATAGCGGCGGACGTCGTCTCGTTCAATTGGGCCAAGTACTGGTGACTGACGGTCAAATTCAAACGGTACTTGCGGGCCTCGCTTAAGATCGTTTCAAAGGACGTCGTCACGAAATTCTGAAACTCGTCGATATAGAGATAGAAGTCGCGTCGGTCCACCTCCGGCACGTCAGCCCGCGTCATGGCCGCTTGTTGAATAGCCGTGACCAGGAACGACCCAAGCAACGCTGAGTTGTCCTCGCCCACTTTACCCTTGCTCAAATTCACAATCAGAATCTTCCCCTCGTCCATCACGCGGCGCAGGTCGAGCGAGCGACCCGCCTGACTCACGATGGCGCGGACGCTGGTGTTTGTGAGGAACGGTTGCACCTTGTTCGTGATCGCCGCAACAGCCTCGGTGCGGTACGGCTTGCTCCAGCCCGCGAACTCGTGCTGCCAGAACGCCCGGACCACATCGTCATGAATGGCGGGTACGAACCGCTCGCGGAACGCAGCATCCGTCAGTAGCCGGAGCAACGTGATGAGCGTCCCTTGCTGTTCGACGACCGCGAACACGGCATTGCGGAGCAGGTTCTCCAGCCGCGGCCCCCAGCTGTCATTCAACTTCTTGAGTGCTGCGACCACCCCGCTCGTCACTTGGTCGATGCGGGTTGGATCGGGGCAAGCCAGCGGGTTGAACGCAACGGCATATTCCTTGTCGGCGGCATCGAACAAGACCACGTCGTTCGTGCGGTGTTTTGGTATCAGCCGCAGCAATGTATCAGCCAGGTCGCCGTGCGGATCGATCAGCCCGACTCCCTGCCCGCGTATGATGTCCCCGTACAACTGGCTGAGCAGCAGCGTCGTTTTCCCGACGCCAGTGCGTCCCACAATGTGAACATGCCGCCGCCGATCCTCGCGGCACAAACCGAAGATGCGGCTGTCGCTGCGATACACCGTCCGTCCCACGATGACTTCGCCGTCGCCCACTCCGGTCGGTAAGACGGCTGGCGCCTGCAGTTCCGTAAAGCCAGCCACTTGCATCCGTTCTGCTTCCACGCCGATCGTCGGCGGATGCCACAGGGTGGCTAGTTCCTCGTGACTGAGAAGAAATGACGGGCCACTTGCCGCCGCATCGCGGCGGACGGTGAACGTGGCCAGTCGGGAACGGGTGAAGGCACCCAGTGCCCCGACCACGGCGCGCAAGCGGGTGCGGGCCAACGCTTCGTCCGAGCCCGCCGCGCTGACACACAATCGCACGGAGAACAGGTGACCGCCCAGCTTGTCAGCCGCCGCCTGCAAATCAGCTTCCCGCTCATGCCGGTAGCCGCTGGTTACGTCCAGCGGTGCGCCGCGGTCTGGGGGTGCGGAAGCGGCTGCGAGTCGCGAAACCAACCACATGGGCCAAGTCCGCCGCTCGGCAGTGCTGCGGCGGGCAAACCATTCCGCAATCCGCCGATGACGTGAAAGAAATTCCCGTTCCAATAGCCCCAAGGCCTCTTTCGCCCGCTTGCAGCGGCCGTGATCGGCCGGAGTGACGATCAGTTCCAGGCTGCAGCGCACGTGTTCATCGGGCCGCAACGCTCGCAGCAGGCTGTCGATCGGATCGGCATAGGAATGGGTGAGCAGATCCTCGAATTGACTGTGGCGCAGGATGGGAAACAGGTCCGGAGTGAGGAACACCTCGGCCTGCCAAGCCGCTGTTGTTTCAATCGGGTTATCGACCCGCACGTCGGTTCTCGCGCGGGGGTAATTGGCCAGCAGTGGGCCGAGCACAACTTCCTGCAGTGCCGGGGCGAACCCCAACACCAAGCAGAGTTGCTCATCCTCCACGGCGTACAGGAGCCGCAATTGCTGTCCGGGTCGCAAGGCCTGGTGGATGGCCGCGAGCGCCTTCTCCATGTACCGCGGCGACCGTTCATTGCCCGCCGGCGCCGCGAAGAGTGCCCGCACGGCAGGCACGATACCAAACTTCGGCCAGCAGCGGAAACCGCCTGGTAAAGCGTGCGTTAGCACTCGACCAAGGCGGCCCACACCTTCCGATCCGATCTGCGACGATCGTCATCCGCGGTCGCGGAGGAGAGGAGCGGCATGATACCCGTCCACACAGGCGGCGGAGCCAGTGGGACGCGCATCGTATCAAAGAATCGCGGGCTGGACGAACGGTGCGATCCGCACGGGTGCGCGCTGGAAATGGGAAGTTGAATAGGGATTGACGAGCGCCTGCCAGTGGCCGTGGTGGTCCAGGAAAATCGGCGCTCGGAGTCCGTTGCCCTCGGCCAGGAACCCGTCAATCGTCGCGGCGTAACAGAGCCGGCGGTCGGAATTGCGGGCGCATTCGCGGGCAAGCGCCAGGATGTGCAAGGCCCGCTCGGCGGTGAGCGTCAGGAACGTGACTCGGAACGAGGGTCGCTCCCCACGCTCCCTCGCCTGCTTCCAGATTCCCAAGACGTGGTCTTGGTAAGCCTCGTACGCGAGCAATTTGGTGCGGATGCTTGTGGCCGCGTGTCCGTCGAGCGACTCGGTGCTGCGGTCGAGCTCGATCAGGACGTTGAACGTCCCTCCAGCGAACGCGAATTGCACATGGCAATCGGGCACCACGCGGTGGGAGCCGGTTTCCAGCACTAGTTCATTCTCGCGGTGGAAGTGGCTCAAGTGAATACGGTGCCTATGCCCGCAGGCTTGGATGTGGACAATGGTCTCGGCGAGGGCGAGCGTGTGGGCCAAACGCGATGGCGGAAGCTCGGCGAAAAAACTCCGGTGGGGAAGCGTGGCATCCGGTCCCCGCACGAGGCGATAGCCTTCGGGCGCGAGCTTGTAGTAGTTTGCCAGTCCGCCGCCAGCCACCGCCAAAGAGAAGTCGCGCACGAGCTTAGCGCGCGCGAGGGCCTGCAGCCGCTCCCGCGCCCGTCTCTCATCGCGGAACGGCTCGCCGCCGAACGCCACGCTCGCACGAACGATTTGCGCGGCTGTCGCCGGCGTCCGATCCAGAAGGGTGAGCAAGGCTTGGTCACGGGGGGCAAGCTGCATGGGGGTGCGGAGCGTTTGCGATCTCGCTACGTGGCACGCTACCATCCCGTTCGACTGACTTCCTATTCTCGCGCGTGCAAAAACCTGGCTACATCGACGTTGATGCGCTCCAAGCCCAAACCTCACTCGCAGAGGCCGCCGCCAAGTGCGGCGTGCGGCTCGATGCGAAGCCTAGCGGGGCGGAAGTGCGGATCGACTGCCCCTTCTCCTGCCCGGGCGACCACGGCGGCCGGCGGGAGGTGTCGATCAGTACGGAGAATCCGCAAAAGGTGTTCTACTGCCACGCCTACCAATGTCAGTTACGGGGCAACCTACTGACGCTCATGCACGGGTGGCTGACAGGCGCGAAGCCGACCGGCGACAAGCTGAAAGGGGCTGAATTCAACCGAGTGAAACAGATACTCGCAGCCAACGTATCGGCGACGCCCGCCATCGCTACCCTTTCATCCGCTCCCCCGCAGCGAGCACCCGAGCCGGCAACTGCGCCCGCCCCCAGCGTGCCGCTGGAGGACAGCGACGACGAAACCATCCGCGCCTTGGCCACGCTCGACGAGAAACTGATCACCGATGTGGCGGCCATGCATCCCGTTGCCGCAGCCTACGTCCGCCGCCACCCCGCTCTTTCTTTCGAGTCGATGAAAAAGTGGCGAGTGGGCTACTTGCCGCTGGACGGCGGCGGGGACAAACGGGGCTTTAGTTTGCGGGGACATATTGTTTATCCGCTGCTATCGGAAGAGGGCAAGGTGCTGGCGTGGATCGGTCGTGATCCTGGCTATGAAGAGAAGGAACGGGAGTTTCAAACCCTGATTCCCGCCGAACGCGAGAAGCGCAGACCGCCGCAGAAACACAAAGTACCATCAGGGTTCGCTCGCGGCAGTCATTTCTTCGGTCAACAGGCGGCGCGCCTCCGCGAACCGGGCTATCGGGAATTCATTGCCGAACATGGAATCATCGTTGTAGAGGGGTTCAATGACGTGATTGGCCTGGATAATCTCGGAGTCCCGGCAGTCGGACTATGCAGCAATCGGATGACCGAGGAACAAGCGGACAAGCTTCAGCGCTGGTCGCGGCAGATCGCTGGAAATAAGGTGATGCTGCTGCTGGATTGTGATGATCCCGGCGACGAGGGAGCGAATGAGGCTCTATGGATGCTCTCTGAGCGGAGTCTTCACGTCCGGCTAGGCTGGACTCAGCAGATGCACTCGCGTGCATTCCGTGACCGGCAACCAGAGTCGATCATGGCGGAAGAATGGCTCAGAATTGCTCGGCATTAGCGCTCGATGGCGTTGCGAGATCACATCTCCCGCCTGACCACTTCTGCGAGCCGGCGACGGATGCGCACGGTGATGGGCTCTTCGGCGGTTTGCGCGTCCGGTTGAATGCCTCGCGTAGCAGGCTCGATGGTGTGGGCAGCTCGTAAAACCTCAATCTGCTCTACTGCCTCAGACGTTGAGAGAGTCGTCTCTGCCTCAACGTCGGGTCTTAGGCCCGATAAAGCAACTTTGAGCTGGTCGCGAAGCGCAATGAGCTGTGATAAATAAGATTCATGAATGAATGGAACCCCAATTCGCGCCTGGTAGTCGCGAAGCTGGGTCTGGGCGATTGCCAGATCGCGAGCGACGCGGGCGCATTCTGCGTCGTAATCTCCGACCAAGCGTTCGAGAGCATTGAGAACAGCCCTCGCTCCATGATGTTCGCGGGAGAGCATGGACGAGCAGGTGGTTGTTCCTGTGAGGTAGACTTCCGGAGCAAAGTTTGGATAGAGCGTGATTCCAAAGCTCAGGCCGTGAAAGGAACCCAGCGGAACGTGTTGGCGCTGCGAAACTCGGTCGGGAACAACTTCCAGGCTCTGTTTGAGCACATCGACGGCTTCGTCGCGAAGGCAAAGGCGCTCGCCGATCTGGATGGGAGCTTGAGTGTGCTTCGCAACGGTCTCACGATCTGCATCGAGCTGCGACAATCGCATCGCGAGGTCGGCAATAATCTGAGGCAAGCGGCGCAGGCTAAGCCGCGCGAGGTACTGTTCATCGGCATGGTTCTTCTTGAGCACTGCCAATCGCTGTAGCTCCGCCTCGGCTTCGGCCAAGGTGAGCACGGCCGGATTGCCGGAGGCGATGGCTTTCACTTCGGCATAGGAAAGTTCCTGACCGCCAATGTCCTGCGCCGTGCGGACGGCGCTCTCACCGGTCATGATTTGGGAGATGAACCGGGCCTTCGACTCCAGTGCCTGCCACATGTAAGCGTCGAAAGAGCCCTCCGTCACGTAGCGAAAGATGGATACCTGCACGTTCTCATTTCCCTGCCGCAGGATGCGCCCCTCGCGCTGCTCAACTTCGGCCGGCTTCCAGGGGGCATCGAGGTGGTGCAGCGCCACGAGTCGTCGCTGGACGTTGGTGCCAGTTCCCATCTTCTGAGTGCTGCCGAGTAGCACTCGTACTCGGCCGCTGCGCACTCGCTCGAAAAGGGCCTGCTTCTTAGCGTCGGAATCGGCTTCACCCATGACGGCAATCTGGTCAAACGGGATACCACGAGCGATCAGCTTAGCGATGACATCTTCATAGACCGAGTAACCCCACGGCGTTGGGTTGACGCCCAAATCACAGAACACAAGCTGCGTCCCGCGAGTTGCGGTAGTGCGGTGCCAGATACGCGCAACACTTTCAGCGAGTGTGTTGATCTTCGAGTCGGGGAAATCCGGAGCGTCAGCCGCCAGCATTCGAGCGTCGATGGCCAGCTTGCGTCCGTCGGTTGTAATCGCCAGTGCATTATCCACCCGCGGGTCGATCCGTTCATTCCGTATTCGTTCGTAGCGCTCAACGAGTTGCTCCTGGAGTTCCCGCTGCTCCGACGACATGGGGCAAGCGATGACCTGGGCCTTGTCCCCTTCCAGTCGCGGACGTGGCAGGTCGAGCATTTCGGCCGTCTGCACGTCAGCGAAGGAGCGGAACATCTGCTGAAGTTCCGGCAGGTTGGTAAAGCGGGCGAAACGGCTCCGGCTCCGCATGGAAGCTCCGTCGGGCGTAATCTCCATGGCATCAACCACTTCGCCGAACGTCGCCGCCCAGGCATCGAAGTGCGCCAGGCCCCGTTGTTGCAATCCTTCGGGATCGAGATAGCGCTGCATTGTGTACATCTCAACCATCGTGTTGCTGATCGGCGTGCCGGTCGCGAACGTTACTCCGTGGCCGGGATGGCGAGCGTGTAGATAGCGTGCCTTCATAAGCAGGTCAAAGGCCCGCTGGCTGCCGCCCGTTTGAATGCCGGCAACGCGCTGCATTTTGGTGGGCGTTTCGAGGTTCTTGTAATACTGCGCCTCGTCGACCAAGACATGGTCGACTCCTAGCTCGTCGAAGACGAGCCCGTCGTCTTTTTTCCCTTCGGCCAGGAGTTCGGTGAGCCGCTCTTCCCGGGCAGCCTTGTTCTTCTCGATCGTTTTGATGAGATTGCGCTGAGCGCGGGTT
>JAYTUF010000045.1:0-3033 GCA_043744755.1 Anatilimnocola sp. | reverse complement strand
AAAGACAACGTGACGCTCCTCTTCGACAACCTGCTCCCTAAATGGAACTACCGCGCTGTTCCGGAATGAGTACGGCAGTTATTGATGCGCCGATCCTTCGTCATGGGCTTTGCCTGTGAAGAGGATGCTCGTCGCGTGCTGGAAGTGTTGCCGAAACGTTTCGGCAAATACGGTCTGACCATTCATCCAGAGAAGACGCGACTCGTGCCATTTCGACGGCCCGCGGCGCAGCGCCCCGCAACGACCGACTCGGAAGCAGGCCCGGAATCGTTCAACTTCCTGGGCTTCACCCACTTCTGGAGTCGCTCGAAGCGTGGCAACTGGGTGATCAAACGCCGGACAGCCGGTGATCGCTTTTGCCGGGCGCTCAGGATGATCGCCCACTGGTGCCAGCGACACCGCCGCCAGCCGCTCCGACAACAACACGCGACGCTCTGCCAGAAACTCCGCGGCCACTATGGATACTACAACCTGCTCGGCAACCTGCCGAGCCACTGTCATTTTTCCCAATCAATACGTGAATAGGCGTCAACCGCAACGTCACGTCGCGAAGGGCTTTGTAGTTTTAAATGCGAATGGATTCGATCATGGGATCCTCGGAATATCAGCCATTCTACATCAGCGAAACCCGGCCAGGCTTAAGCCCGCGCCGCGAACGCTTTCAAATCCACTTCAAAAGCCTGCATTCGTTCGGCCATTTCTTCCTTCGTGCGGCCCAGGTCGGCCAGTTGCTCGGCGGGGGTATAAGTGAACATGTAGAACTTCACCTTGGGCTCCGTGCCACTGGGGCGGACGGCGATGTAATTGCCTGCTTCGGCCAGGTCGAGAATCACCATGTCGGCGGGTGGAGCGTCCAGCTTTTCCGGTTTGCCGCCGAAGGGCGTGCGGGTCAGGGCCTTGTAATCGCGAATGTGCGAGACCTGGATGCCGCCGAGCGATGCGGGCGGGCACGATCTGAAGTTGCCCATCAGCGTTTGCATCGCCGCCATGCCAGCCGAGCCGGGCATGGTGACGTTGAGCACTCGTTCGCCGTGGTAGCCGTGCTGCCAGTAGAGCGAATCGAGCTTCTCGTGCAGCGTTTTCTTTTGCCCTTTCACCGTGGCCGCTAATTCCGCCATCAACATGCAGGCCGCGGCGCCGTCTTTGTCGCGCACATATTGCCCGACCAAGAAGCCATGCGATTCTTCCGTGCCGAACAGAAACTTGTCAGGTCCATGCTCGTCGATCTGCTGGGCGATCCATTTGAAACCGACGTGCAGATTGTTGTAGGTTGTTACCCCATATGACTCGCCTAGGCGGCGAATCATCTGCGTGGTGACCAGCGTCGTCACCAGAAAATTGTCCTTCGTCAGACCGCTGTCCTTCCGCCGCGACTCGCACACGTAATCGGCCAGCAATACGCCCAACTGGTTGCCGGTAAAGGTTGCCCAGGGGACTTGCTTCAGGTTTCCCTGCAGATGCGTCTTCACCGGCGCGGCACAACCCATGCGGTCGCAATCGGGATCGGTAGCCAGGATGAGTTCCGCACCGGAAGCATAGGCTCGCGAGATGATGGCATCGAAGACCTCGACGTTCTCTGGATTGGAAACATGCCCCGGCACGTTCGGAAAATCGCCGCTCTGCTCGCGATGCAGGGCGTAAATCTCCACATCGTTAAACCCATCGCGATTCAGCACCGGCACCACGGCCGATTCGCCGACGCCGTGCAGCGGTGAATAGATAATCTTGATGTTCCGCGGGCCGCGCGTGCTCTGCGACAGCACATTCGTATAAAACGCTTCGTCCACTTCTTCCTTGCAAAACATCACCTGGCCTGCTTCCACCGCGGCGTTGAAGTCCGTCGTCTTGATTTCATCCGTGTTCATCACGCGGTCAACAATGGCCTTATCGTGCGGCGGAATCACCTGGGCGCCGTTGGACCAATAAACCTTGACGGCATTATCGCTGGGCGGGTTATGGCTGGCCGTCACCATGATGCCGCAAGCACATATCTTATAACGAACCAAAAACGACAACTCCGGCGTGCTGCGGTAATCATCGAGAAAGAAGACTTTGAACCCATTGGCGACCATGATGCTCGCACAAAGTTCCGCAAACCGCCGGCTGTTGTGGCGAGTGTCATAAGCAATCGCGCAGGAAAGCGACTCGGGCGGTAGCTGCTGTTCGAGCACATAGGTGGCCAGGCCCTGCGCACTCTCTCCGATGGTGCGGTCGTTGATCACGTTACAGCCAATGGGATACATCTTGCCGCGACGGCCGCCCGTGCCGAACGGGATGATGGTCCAAAAGGCATCGTCCAGTTCTTTCCATTTCCCTTCGACCACGTGCCGCGCGGTCTCGGCTGCATAGTCTCGATAGCGGGGTTCGCTTAGCCAGATGCGAATATTGGCAGCCGCCGCCGGAGTGACTTTGCCGGCAGCAGCCGCGGCATCGAGTTGGGCAAGAACGGCGGAGGAATCGAGCGCGGCGGCCATGTGCGTGAATCTCGCGAGGGGGCGATGGGAGAATCGCACCAGTTTAAGGAGGCGAGGGGCGAGAGGCGAGGGGCGGGGGAAATACGTGGCCGACGCTGCCAGCGTCGGCCACCATCGACCCGGCCTTCAAGTGCGTCGCTGCATGGTTCACACTAAGAACCAATCTTTGCTACGAATTTCAAATTTCAAATCTCAACTGCCAGGCCTCTCATGCAACGCCCCAAGAGTCATGCGATCTTCACCCGCGCGAAGGAACTGATGCCCGGCGGCGTGAACAGTCCGGCGCGGGCCTTTGGCGCGGTTGGCGGCGAGCCAGTTGTCTTCGAGCGGGCCAGCGGGGCCTATTTGACCGATGTCGATGGCCACCAATATATCGACTACATCGGCTCCTGGGGGCCGATGATCCTGGGCCATCAACATCCGCAGGTTGTCTCCGCGGTGAAGCTGGCCATTGACAAGGCCTTCAGCTTCGGCGCTCCTTCGCCGGGCGAGAATGAATTGTGCGAACTGATTATTGAGATGGTCCCCTCGATTGAAATGGTTCGACTCGTCAGCTCCG
>JAYTUF010000044.1:0-3037 GCA_043744755.1 Anatilimnocola sp. | reverse complement strand
GTCTTCTTGCGAGCCAGGACAAGACGGCTGAAGCCGGGACTCCAGCGAGATGCGATCGTGAATGTTTGCATATTCTCTGCCGTTTGGACCAGACGTGTCCAGTCGCGCGCGTATAACTGTTGTTCGTAAGTATCGAATAACTATCCACTATGTATCGGAGTCTGTTTATGAAATCGCGGCGGAGTAAATCGACGAAGGGGTTATCAGCGAACGAGATCATTGACCGCATCGAGGCGAACCTGGCGGTAGTGAATGCGGCGAGGAAACGCCGGGCGGAAGAGGCTGGGGAACCTGTTCCAACCGCCCTGGTGCCACCCGAACGAGTTGTTATCAACTCGGGAGTAACTGTTATCACAAAGTCGTTATCAGATGGTCGCAACGTCAAGCAGACTACGACTTATGAGTTCCACGCCCCGGAGCGAAATGGGGTGCGAAACCGTTATCAGCGGGCGGATGGCTGGACGGTGGTTTATGATTCCAATGCCGAACTGCGCAAGAAGTGGCGCTGGCTGCAAGACCAGATGAAGCAACTGGATCGCGAGCAACGGGCGCTGTTATCAGAGCGACGGAAAATCGCCCGCCAGCCGTTATCACCCACGGTGGTTGTGGCGGCGGAAGTGATCGAAAATGCGCTGCCGCCGAAACGACGGGTACCCCTGCCTCGTCTTACCGGCAGGCCCTCAAAGGGTACCACGCGTAAGCTAAACTAGCCTGGTCCGCAAACGGTTATCAATCTTGCAACGAACTCACCTAATCTCCCGCAGCATAAGCACTTAGAGGACGCCTCTCATGTCGATTTCCGATCCCTTCAAACGTTGGTTGCGGTCCGCGGCTCTGGCGATGGCAATTGGACTTGGGCCGGTTTTCCTGGCTACCTCAACCTGCTATTCCCAGGAAAAGGACAAAGCGGCGGATATTCCCGTCAAGCGGGTCGTGATGTTCAGCTCCGGCGTGGCCTTTTTTGAGCACGCGGGGAAGGTGGAGGGGAACGCGACGGTGGACATGAAGTTCAACGTCAAGGACATCAACGACTTGCTGAAAAGCATGGTCCTGCAGGATCTGGGCGGCGGCCGAATTTCGACCGTCAGCTATGGCAGCAAAGACCCGATCACCCGCACCCTGGCGACGTTTTCAATCGACCTGACCCGCAACCCGACGCTGGGCGATTTGCTGCAGCAGATTCGCGGTGAACAGATTGAAATCGACGCGCCGAGCAAAATCACGGGGACCATTCTGGGCGTCGAATCGCGCCGCGTGCCCGGCGGCAAGGACCAGGTGATCGAAGCCAAGTTCCTCAACTTGCTGACGGCGGACGGACTGCGGAGTGTTTCGCTCGATAACGTCGGCCGGATCAAGCTGACCAATGCCAAGCTCGATGCGGAGTTACGGCAAGCCCTGCTGGTGCTCGCTTTGGGGAAGAACTCTGACAAGAAGACGGTCTCGCTGACGTTTCTCGGCGCGGGAGCGCGGGAAGTGAACGTCGGCTATATCCAGGAAGCGCCGATCTGGAAAACCAGTTATCGCCTGGTGCTCGACGACGACAAGAAACCCTTCCTGCAAGGCTGGGCGATTGTTGAGAACACCACCGAGTCGGATTGGGACAACGTCAGCCTGACACTGATCAGCGGCCGGCCCATTTCCTTCGTGATGGACTTGTATCAGCCGCTGTATATCGACCGCCCGGAAGTGAAGCCGGAGCTCTACGCTTCGCTCCGCCCGCGGACTTACGATCAAGACCTGGCCCAGGCCGATGGCGAGTTCCGCCGAGCGGGAGAACAAGCGGAGAAGACTCGGGAGTCGCTGGACGAGAAGCGAGCCTCGAATCGCGCATTGGCCGCGCCCGGCGCGCTGGCGCGCGACGGCCTAGCCTTTGGCGGCGCCGGCCCGCAAGCCAAGGGGGATGCGAATTATCGCATGGACCTGCAGCGGGGCGGGCAATCGGTGGCCCAGGCTTCCGACGTGGGCGAGATGTTTCGTTATCAAATCGCCACGCCCGTGAAGCTGCAGCGCAGTCAGAGCGCCATGCTCCCCATCGTCAACGAATCGGTGGAAGGCGAAAAAGTCTCGATCTATAGCGAATCGCAACATGCTAAGCATCCGCTGAATGGCTTGAAGCTGAAGAACACGACCGACCTGCATTTGATGCAAGGTCCGATCACGGTCTTTGATGACGGAGCTTATGCGGGTGATGCACAGATTCAAGACTTGCAGCCCAAGTCCGAACGACTGATTAGTTACGCAATGGATCTCGATACCGAAGTGGCTCCTTCGAACAAGCAAGATCCGCAAGCGCTCGTCAATGTGCGGATGAGCAAGGGGACGTTTTACTTCAGCAACAAACACACGCGGACCAAATCGTTTCTGATCAAGAACAGCGGGAAGAAGAGCAAGAAGGTGCTGCTCGAACATCCACTGCAGCAGCCTTGGACGCTGGTCATGCCGAAGGACCCCGAAGAAAAGACCCGCGACCGATATCGCTTCGCCGTGACCGCCGAGCCAGGCAAGCCCGTGACGCTGGATGTGAAGGAAGAACACACGTCGAACGAGCAGGTGGCTATCACCAATCTGGACAACAACACGATTCAGTACTATCTGAGCACGGCCGTCGTCAGCGAAGACGTGAAGAAGGCCCTCCGCGAGACGATCACCCGCAAGGGCGCGATTCTGCAAGCGGTGGCCAAGCGACAAGAACTCGAACGGCAGGTAGGCGTGATCGACGTGGAACAGAAGCGGATTCGCGACAACATGGCGCAGTTGCCCAAGGAGTCCGATCTGTTCCGCCGCTACGTGACTAAGTTCACGCAGCAGGAAGACACGATCGAAGGACTGCGTGCGCAGATCACGGCTTCGCTGGCCGACGAGCAGAAGTTGCGGCAGTCGCTCGATGCGTATTTGATTGGGCTGGAGCTGAAGTAGTTCTAAGGGAGCCCGACGCGTAAGCGAGGAAGTGTTGCGAGTGGACGTTGAATCGCAAGTCCGCCCCTCACCCCAACCCTCTTCCCGTTTTTACGTGGAGTACCACGGGTACCGAGGAGAG
>JAYTUF010000043.1:0-3044 GCA_043744755.1 Anatilimnocola sp. | reverse complement strand
ATTTTGCCCGCAGGGGTTGCGGTCATCTGCACGAATCGAAGCGGCGGGCTCGTTTGCTCTTGTTGTCGGTATTTGCTCAACAATTCCAACGTCTGCGAAAAGGCCTTGGTAACGTGAGCTTCGTCGAGCAAGATCAAACTATCGCAGGCAGTCAACGCTGCATGAACGGGTTGCATCGACGACGAAACGCCGTACCCACGAAACAGCAGGCGTGAACCAAGCTGGTCAGCGGTAGTGCAGACCACGATCGGCTGCGTAAGACTGCGGGCCCAGGCGCGATCGCGATAGATGCCGCCACGTAACTGGGCAACGTCTAGCGGCGGAGCATTTTGATCACCGCTGATTCGCCGCAGCCCGTCGGCAACGTCTTTCAAAATGCCATTCGTCGCTTCGAGAATTTTCCTCGCCAGGGAAATAGCGCGAGTGTATGCCTCGTCGACAATCACCCGCCGGTTGACCGTGAAGAAAATTCGCCGGCCGACGTGGCGATCCTTTGTTTCAGTGCTGGCCTGGCAAGCGAGAACGAAAACGGCAATATCAATGGCCGCCGTTTTGCCGCTGGCGGTTGGCAGGTCGATGCAATCGGGCCAACCTTCACGAAAGACGCTCCGGGCCAGGCGCGACTGCCAAAGGAAGGGAGTAACTGGATTCCCTACTTTGTCCTTGTAAACCGCGCCGAAGAATTCCTCGAACCGTTCAATGGTAAGGCTCATTGTTCCCCTCCGCTCGCCCATGGACGCATCAAGCCATACCCGCGAAATCGGCCGGCGCCGAGGAGCACTGGCCCTTGGACTTCTCGATCAAATTCAATGGCCGCATGCACTTGAAACCGCCCATGTCGCAGTTGAGGGAAACCGCCTTGTCCCGGCATTGCTCGCAATGAGCCGCGCATGAACGGCGTCTTTTCAATTCGGATGGCAATCGGCTCAGGCAAGCCGACGTTCGTGCAGGATGTCACAAGGATGGCTGCCACCTCTTGCCGCCAGGCAATCGGATCGACGACGCGATCGGCCTTCGGCATTCGATCCAAGACGACTGGAGTAACGGAGGCCCACGACCGGCTGGGGCCGCAATAGGTTTGAGTTCTGAGATTTGCCTTCGGGGACAACGAGGTTTCTCGGACAACTTGCCATGTACCGGCCCGCCCCAATGTCAGTTGAAGTACCCGTGGCTCGTTATCTTCGTCGAACAGGATCGGCGCGAGAACCTTGGCCCGTTCCCGGTGCGACAAATCGCGAGGCAGCAAGATTCCCATTCCGAGCAAGTGCCCATCGGCGTATTTGCTGTCGACAAATGCCAATGGAACAAGCGCCATATGCGAGCCCGATTGGAGCTTATCGCCATTCGGCTCATGTCCACCGACCCAAGGCGGCACTGGCTGGACCGGGCAGCGACTCATGATCAAATTGCGAAGTGCTGACGTAATCTGGGCCGTGGACTCCAGGCCGATAGATTGCATGACTTCATCGGCTTCACGCATGACGATGAAATTCAATTCCCATGGCGACGAGATTGTTGGTGCAGCGGGGGATGGAGCAACTTTTCGATATCCCCGGCGGATTGAGAACACGGGGCGTTGAGAAGTCGGCTGTCCCCTGGGGAATGCCTTATCCTGCTGGGCTTGTAGTTGCTTCTTTGCCTTGCCCTTCGCGGCCCCGATTTGCTCTTCCAATGCTGCATAAGCATCGACAGCCGTCTTGTTGAAGGCCTCTTCCAAGCGACGCAACGAACCAGGGAAAGTAACACGCAGGCCCTTTTCAACTCCGTTCTCAGCGGGAATGTGCGTTGGTGCGACTGCGACATTCCGTTCCAACCGCGCCCAGACCAGCGACGACGAATGGCCAACACGGGTGACCTTTGGGCACAAGTTTTCGAGCGCTGCCAGATGTCCGGCAACACTGGCGACCTCCGCCAAATGCCAGGTCTGACGCAGGGGCTCTGATCCCACATGCACTCGCGGAAAAACCCGTGGCTGGCGCGAGCGCCTTAGCAGGGCCTCGCCGGCTGCCTGATCGTTTACAGGGACGTACACGGTCCGCACTTCGCGGGTTGTGGGTTCGGGAGCCGTCAGATCCGGCGGATCCAGCCCTGCAAGCCATTCCAGTGCCTCACGCTCGGCGCTCTTCTGCTCTGGCGAATCATCGGTTTCAAAGTGAGCCGCGGCCAGCGCCATGAACACCCTCGCCGGGTGTGGCGGCCATTCCGGCTGCTCGCGGCTCGACGGGTCGGTTGCTACGGCGTAGCCAGTTAGGTACTCGATGATGAGCGAAAAACTCGGCATTTTATTCCGCCTCTCCCGCGCCCGTTGAGGCGAGTTCTTGGCTTTTCTTAACGAGCGAAATCAATTCAGGAGAGGGCACGAGCTCAACTGCCGTGATCTCCCATGGCAGCCCGATCTCTCCAGCCGCCTTCACCGAATCGTTGTATATCGTGATCGCTTGCTCCGAGCTGAGAGAGATTGGAGTTGGTTTGCCCGGAATCTCCAATAGTTCAAAAGTCAGTGGACCTTCGGGAAACAGCAGACAGCGCGAGCGCAGATCGCTGCCGCGTTCCAGTGAAAGAGTCAGTCCGACAAGAGCCAATGCGGCGAGGACAGTGCGGGCTGCATTGTCGACGTTTGAATCGAGCTTTCCATCGACAGGAAATCGCAACTTTCTCAACTGTGGCAGTGAGAGTACGGCAGTGTGTTCTGCTAAACCAATAGTGACGCTACCATCGGTCACATCAGGCGGAATGTTCCCGTGATTTATTTCGGAAGGTGAAACGGCCCCCTTCGCCTTGTCATTTTCCGCGAGTTTCCAGCCGTCGCCAGATTTGATCACTTTGGCAGCGGCGCGTGTTTGGAGTGGATCGATGCGACTAGCAGTCTTCTTGCCCACGATGACATCAATCCCCACAATCTCGCTGACTAATGCTCTTGCGAACTTCGCCCCTAATCCGCCCTTTGGACCGGTTGAATCCCAGACTCCCAATATGAGCGCGTGCGGACAGTATTGAAATAAGGCGGTGGCGTTCGATAGGCTGCTGTCGGTAATAGCCTTGCC
>JAYTUF010000042.1:0-3045 GCA_043744755.1 Anatilimnocola sp. | reverse complement strand
GGCCACCCAGAAAACGACCGCTGTGATGAATTGGCGGTGGCAGCATATAAAAATGCGTGAGAGAGTCACGTAGCTCGCAGCCGTGCTGCGAGCGAGGGCGGCGCAGTCGCACTCGGTGACTCGCCCGCAGCACGGCTGCAGGCTACGTGGCCCCGGGCCAGGCATAGGTTTGCGATTTAACGGTGGCGTAGTTGGCATCGAGGTCAGGGTCAGATTGCCCAATCCGCTTACTGCGCCCAGTGCTAGAGCACTGGGTCTCCGTGCGCGGCTCTTTTTCCACGTGACGTTGTCCGCTAGTTGGATTCGTACTCCACGTCCGTTGCGGCTGGATTTCCCGTCTGGTAGCAACTATCATCGGCGACGCCCATGAATGGCGTGGTCGTTCCGTTTCCGTACGCAATTCCGATCGGAGTCGCAGGCATGCCGAGTACTTTTGTGATTCTCGCCATCATCGTGGTGGTCACCTTGTCGGTGATGCTTATCGTGGGCGTCGTCTTGGCGGTGAGGTTTGGGCAAGCGAAGCTCAAGGTGTGGTCGGCGCGGTCGCACCTCAAGAGCGGCAATTTGGCGGCGGCGGTGGCGGACTATCGCGAAGCGGCGAAACTGATGGTGGGTTCGAAAGACGTTTTCAAGGTTTGGGGCGGGCAGCGAGAGTCGTTCGATGAGGCGCTCGAAGGGCTGGCGATCGCCTATCACCAGGCGGGAGTGGCGATCAATATCACGCCGCTGGCCGAATTGCATCAGCGCATTTTGCGGATGTCGCAACGCGCAGCTTCCGGCCTGATGGTAGGGAGCATCGCCGACCTGGCTCCGCTGCGCGAGCAGGCTCGCAACTATCTGTCGCGCTTGCCTCATCTGCCGGCCGGGGCGCGACCCAAAACAACAACTTCGCCAGTGCTGCCGAACGTGGGGCTTGCTGCCGCCGCGCTGCCCAGCGCTGCAGTTCCCCAGTCAGTTCAAACGCACCCGCTGGCGGCGGGTTCGCTTTCCGAGCAATTGGCTCCGCCACATTGGCGTTGTCCGGTCTGGTTCGAAATCGGCCTGGCGAAGGATTGGCTGCCGCGGCTTGGGTTTTGTGCGCTGATTGGCATGGCGGTGACGTTGATCGCGGCCACTCCGGTCGTGTACTTCTTTCGCGGCAATGAGTTCGCGGCCCATCGCGGATTCTTCTTCGTATTGTCCCTGATCGCGGGCCTGATGGCGGGCTTCGCTGTCGCACAACGCATCTGGCCCGGCAGGACGGACGTGGAATGCCAGCCGCTGTGTCTGATGCGCAAAGTGACCAAGTTCTATTTTAGTATTGATTCCAACACCACGCAGTGGCAGGACACGACCTGGCCTTACTCTGGCATTCAAGCCTGCGGCATCCTGCCGCCTGGCCAAGGATATTGGTTCGGAGCGCTCGTCGTATGTTCCGACGGAGAGTACGACGTGCTGGCCATCCCGCCGGAATTTCCGCTCGCAAATCTCGCCCAATACTTGACGGCCCGCAGCGTGCGCGTGCAGCCGCTCACCAGCCTGCAGCCGGCGTGGATCAAAACCTGGCAATCGCAGGTGAAGTGGATTGCCGCCGGTGTTTCCGCTGGCGTGGGGTTCGTAGCCCTGCTGATTGCCGCCGTGATTCCGCGCAGTGTGCCCCAGCCAGTGGAACTGGCCGGAAATCCGCCGGCGAATGTGCAGCCGGCAGATCCGGGGCCAGCGCCTATCAACGTGGCTGGCAATCTGCCGGGCCCCCCGCCGGGAGCAAAGTCGCCGGTGCAGGCTGCACCCGTCGGGACGTTGGTGTTGCATCATTCCTGGACGATTCCGGAGATTGCCTTGCGAGGTTTTGCAATTTCGCCCGATGGCTCGCGGGGGACTTTTTTTAACTTCGGGAGCTACGTAGGAATCGCGTCTTCTGCCAATGGTCCAGTGCTCCCGCTCACAACCAAACTCAGCTTCCCAACCGCGCCGGTGTTTACTCCCAATGGCGAGCGTATTTACTACATGCATCTTGGCGGAATGTCCGCTGTCGATCCCGTGACGAACGCCGTGCTCAATGAGATCAAGGTACAAGTGAGCGGCGCTTTCGCAGTTTCCCACGCGGGGAAAATGCTCGCCACGCTCGACACACAAGCCCTGTGTGTGATCGCAGAGGGGCAGCCGCAAAACCAACGAAAATATCCCCTCACCGGGCAAAACGCCGAATTCCTGGCGTTTTCGGCGGATGACAAAGAGTTGCTAGTGCTGCGACAAGGAAAATTGCTGGCGTTCGCAGTGGACACAGGCGCGCAGCGCGAAGTCTGGAAAGCGCCGGATGCGCTGCAGTTCACGCGTCCGATGATCACGGCCGATTCTCAGTGGTTGACCTTCACTCAGGCACAACAAGTGTTGTTGGTGCAGCTAGTCAACCCCGCCCGGGCGCGGTCCATCCAACTGCCGGATTTTCTGCTGCGCCCCGCGCTCGCGCGACGGAACGGTCGGCATTTGGTCTTCTACACCTCGACCGAACTTGTGGTGTGGGACATCGCCAGCAACCAACGCTTGGCCCAAATTCCACAAACCGACGTCGCAGAAATGCAACTAACCGCCGACGACAAATTTCTCGCTACGCGATCTTCCCCCAAATCAGTTGTGAATGTGTGGACGTTGCCGTGAAGTCACATGGTGAGGCAGGCTAGGGATGTAGGTGACGCTCCGTCCCTCCCAATAATGTTCAACACATTATTGACAACTACTAACGACATGAGTAAAATTTACCCACCGATCTTTGGCAAGTTGGGTTAACAAATGAGGGCTGTCGCCGCGCGGCTGAGACTGTTATCGGCGGCGGTCGTGGGGCCACATGGTTGAGCGGAGCGAAATACGTCGCACCACCCGTTAGAGTTATTATCAGAGTCTTTCACGAAGTCGTTATCAACGGCTTATAATGTATCGAGAAGATGTTGCCGGGATTGGACTTGGGGACGCTGGGGACGCGGCGAAAAACGAGGTGAGAACGGTTATCACGCGGACAATCATTTCGCCGCGTCGCTCGCGACGTGCTGGGCGTTTGAGCGGGGCCGA
>JAYTUF010000041.1:0-11954 GCA_043744755.1 Anatilimnocola sp. | reverse complement strand
TCGACCGAGGCCCAGTTTTTGCATACCAGGGTTCAAGCACCAGCGACGATGGCCCAACTGTCCGAGGTTGTGCTCGTCGCTGTCATTCATCCACATGTCGATCGCCTTGGTGAGCCTGTTCGGGCCGCACGAAAGATTGCACTTACCGGCGGCGGTGCGAGCCCGTTGATATTCCTCTTCAGGCAAGTCCGGATTCTCTGGCTCGTGGCTCAGCTTGCCCAGGCGACTGCAGATGTCGGCGACGGCAACCGCATCTGCATCGAGCGTGCCATCCAGCGTCAGCTTCACCTGGGGCTCGGAGCAAAGAAAGCGATAACTGCGCAAGCGCAGTAGCGCCGCTTGCCTTTCACGCTCGTCGTCCGTGGCTGCGACCTTGCGACCTTCGTCCGCGATGGATTGCAAGCCCGCTCGCAGTTGCTGCAGCGAGCGCAGCTTGACAGGCACCACGATCGGAAGCGTGTCAGGCCCAACCCCACCAAGCGGTTCCAGGGCCTGGCTGAACTGGCCGGAAAACAGCAACACGCTCGCGAAAAACAGCCGAGTCGGATCCATGTGAACCTCCTTACTCGTCGTGTGCGACGTTCCGCGGATCTGGTGCTGAAGGTGGCGTCGTGTGGCTCAAGGACCGTTGACTGCGTCTTTGATGTCTCGGCCGGCCTTCTTGACGGCGTCACCAGCGTCCTCGGCGGCATCACGAACTTCTTCGTAGGGGCGGGCGCCAATCGCGTCCCTGACTCCGTTTTGCTGGTTGACGTTTGACTTCTGCTCGCAGGCAGGCAAGACGACCAGTGTGATTGCGATAAGCAGGAGACGAGATAATTTCCGTTTCATGTTCGTGTTGTTTCGTTGGCTGATTGGGGCAATGATAGTCGGCTGTAACTAGAACGTGATTAAATAGCGCGAACACTTTCTTCGGAGCCGGGGCTCTCTCCGGGCAATCGCAGCAAATTTCAATATCAGTCCGGCGGTGACGGTCGGTTCGTTAGCCGACCTCAAACTCAGCTCGCGTCGCCCAGAACTGATCCAAGCGGTCGAGGGCCTTCGTTCGATAAGTACCGGGAACTAAACGGATATCGCGACCGGTGTGCTGGGCGAGGGTTTGCTCGATCACATGGGGAGTCAACTGCTGGGGCGAGGCCACGATGGAAGTGAGTGGGCCTGTCTGCTTGAGATCGGTCGTCGCCAGCGGCCGTCCCCCTGCGCTTTCGGGGGGCAAGTAGATCGTGCCGTTATTGAAATCGACGGCAAACGCAATGACGCCGGGCACGAAGAAGAACAACAATCCTACCGCATCCAGCGCGACGACGCCCCAATCTAAAGGACCTGCCGGTTGCCCTTTGCGGGAGGGATACAGGAGGGTGCCGCATCCCACGGTCGTGATTTGGACCAACCCCCATAAGCCCAGCGACAAAAATCGGGCCCGCGAAATCGGACTAGACATACGGATTCCTTGTCACGACGACGGGGCAGGAACCGCAGCCTTGAGATGATGTGGACGTGCGAATCGGTGGGCGAACGATTGTTCTGTTTCAAACAAGTTTCGGTCGGTCTGAACGAACAAGCTGCAGGATATAGTCGAAAACGAGCTTTCGCTCGATATCATTTTCAGGCGACAGACTTCGCGACTTCGCGAAACCTCACTTCGGTCACGTCCAACTAGAATGTCGCTTATTCAAACCGCTTGCACACAATGTGCGTCGGTCCCCGAGCAGCGCGCCCTGAACGCCGGTTACACGAATATGAACGACAAGGGGATGTGCCACATGCAATACACTCATCCCCAGCTCGAAGTCTAGCGGAACAGCCTGAACCAGGAATGGTTCTCATGCTGCTTAAAGCACCACCTTGACCCCCCACTGGCGGCCGTGATCTTCGTTGCGCTTTGTATCCAAGCTGTCTGAGTTCAAGACATCCTCGGCAAACAGATACCAACTCGTTCCCGTTGGAAGCGAATAAATGTGCTGCACGAGCGTGTCGAAACCGCCATTGCCGAAGAGGTGATCGGTGACAAAGTCGAAGCCGCCGTCGAGCCAATCGTTGTTGGCGCCGCCGAACAGGTAATCAGCGCCGGATTCGCCGTACAGCCGATCATCATTCCGGTCGCCGGAGAGCCAGTCGTTGCCGGCGCCGCCCCACAGCCAATCGTTACCGTCGCCACCGTAGAGGGTGTCATTGCCGCCGTTTCCGTACAGCCAGTCGACGCCCCCTTGTCCATAAAGCGTGTCGTTCCCTTCACCACCCTGCAGCAAGTCATGCGACCGGCCGCCGTAGAGCGTGTCGTCTCCTTCGCCGCCGAGCGCTTGCACGGAGATGCCGACACTATCCGCGACGAAGAAATAGTCGCTTCCTTGACCGCCGTCAAAGCGAATCGTGTCGATGGTTCGGTCAAACTGATTGAGGCCGTTGAGCAGACCATTGGCGCCCTCACCAAGCGGATGGCTGGCCTCGGTGCCGCCCCAACCGTTCAACCGGTTCACGGCCAGGGAGCCGGCGACGGATTGGATGGTGAATTTGTCCGGACCGCTGCTCCCTTGAATGGTTAGTTCGCCGGGCCGCAGCACCGCCGCCCATTCCTGCTTGGACGGGCCGACTACTTCGTTCAGATACTGGTGCTCGTTCTGATAGACCGGGCGTTCAAATGTCGTCTTGGGGTAGAGATAGCCCACGATGTACGGCATGTCCGTGAAGCCGACGTCGTTCGAATCCATGAATGGGTCCATCAGTGTCCGCCCGTCCAGCGACGGCGTTTTCGCCTCAATCAGGTGTTCCAGGCCGAAGGTGTGCCCCACTTCGTGCGAGATGAAAGTGGCAATCAGGTTGAGAAACCGATCGGCGGCGCGCGGCGCCGAGTAGCCGGCCGCCATTTCCTGGTCGTAGGCGAAGTGGGCCGCCGTCAGCGAGCTCTCCACTTTGGCGAAGCTATCGAATTGATTCTGATTATCGAGGGCCGCCTGGCCGCCCAGATATTCGGCGTGGGCGTCGATGCGGACCAAGGTGTCTTTAGCGGAATTGCTGGCAATCCGTTCCAGAGCCCGCGCCGTGTTATCCTCGCGCACGACTAGCACGTCGTACGGCTCGAAGTCGCGGCGGACGCGATCCATGATCCGGCTGGCCGCGATCTCTCCGTCCGCCGAATTAAGCCGGCCGTCGTTGTTGAAGTCGAGGAACTGGAACTTCTCGTAATTTCCGTAAGATGGCACCACCTCCGGGCCAATGAAGCGATAGATCATGTGATCGCTATTGAGCGTATTGAAGCCCCCGACAAAGCTGCTCATGGCATTGGCCGCCCAGTTCGGAGAATGCAACTGCAGGGCGTCGCGATGCTCCGCCGCCGTCATGCCGTCAAAGTCGAGCACGACGAGGGTTGCCATCAAATCGCGATTTTCGAGCGATTCCAATTGGGGGCGATAAGAGGCCGCCGGCCCCTGCGCACGAGTATTTTGAGTCTGACGGCTGGGCTGGGAACGATTCTGGCGACGAGACATGAGTTTTTCCTTTTAATTGAAGAAGCCTGGCTGAGCTGCGGGCACTGGCCGCAGTTGCCGGCGATGAATTGAGAAGCGAAGGGCGTGACCGATAGACATCAAAAAATTCGCGACGAGAATTCCGAATTTGTGTGTTATCCTTTTCTCGGCAGAATCTGATGTGCGGAGCCTCTCGCTCTCGCTTATCCTGGAGCAGGGTTACGAATCTGCACTGCGAGGTGATGATGGCGGCCAGCGAAATGAGCACAACCCAATTGCAGGCCCTGCTCGATCGGGGCGCGGAGGGAGCTTCCAGCGCGTATGACGAGCTGCTGTCGCAAGCGTCCGACCGGCTCTTCCGGCTCACGCGCAAGATGCTCCGCGCCTATCCTCATTTGCAGCGCTGGGAGCAGACGGACGACGTGTTTCAAACGGCCGCGCTCAAGTTGCATCGCTCGCTCGGCGAAGTACGGCCCGCGAGCGTGGCCGGCTTCTGGGGCCTCGCCACCACGCAGATCCGCCGCACGCTCATCGACTTAGCCCGGCATCATTTCGGCCCGCAAGGGGGCGCAGCCAATCACGAATCGCACCAGGGGACCGATACGTCGACGGTGGGCAATCCGCAAGCTGCAAACCAGGCAGCCAGCTCGCAGAATGGCCCCGAGTCGCTCGCCGAGTGGGCTGAGTTTCACGCGCTCATTGAACAACTACCCGCGGAAGAGCGCGACATATTTCATCTCGTCTGGTACGCAGGCCTGCCGCAGAAAGACATCGCGGAGCTATTGCACGTTTCCCTCCCCACCGTGCAGCGCCGCTGGTATGCGGCCCAGTTACATTTGTTCGAGTTGAATCATGGCCAGGGTCCGCCACTTGAGGGTGAGGCCCCGCGATGAAAATCGACGAACAGGTACTCGACCTGCTGGCCGAGTGGCAGGCGGCCGTCGAACGCGGCGAGCGGATCGAAGTTGATGCGCTGTGCGCTGCGCATCCGGAACTGAGCGCGGAGGTGCGCCGCCGAATCGAAATGCTGGCGCAAATGCGCTGGCTGGGTGGCGAGCCCGATCACGCGTCATTGTCCGGCAACGCCGACACGGTTTCGCTCGATCCAGAGACCGGATTTCGGGCATCGCGGGTTGTGCCAATTCTCAAGCAACTGGGCGACTATGAATTGCTGGCTGAAATTGCCCGCGGTGGCATGGGAGTGGTCTATAAAGCGCGTCAACAGCGCTTGAAGCGGATCGTCGCCGTCAAGATGATCCTCGCGGGAGACTTTGCCTCCGAGGCGGATGTGCAGCGATTCCATACCGAAGCCGAGGCTGCGGCTCAGCTCGACCATCCGCACATTGTGCCGATCTACGAAGTAGGCGAGCACGGCGGGCTCCATTACTTCTCTATGGGATTCGTCGAAGGCGAATCGCTGGCTGCGAGGATCAACACTGCGCCGCTCGCACCGCGCGAGGCCGCGGAGCTGTTGAAGAAAGTCTGCCATGCCGTCCACTACGCGCATGGCCAAGGCGTCATCCATCGCGACCTCAAGCCGGGGAACATCCTGCTCGATCAAAGCGGCGAACCGCGGATTACCGACTTCGGCCTTGCCAAACGCACGAATGCGGGTAGCAGGGATCTGACCGGCACGGGACAAATTCTCGGCACGCCGAGCTACATGCCGCCAGAGCAGGCCCTCGGACAGTCGGAACTCATTCGCGAACCGGCCGACATTTATGCCTTGGGTGCCATCCTCTATGCCCTCCTCACCGGTCGGCCTCCGTTTCAGACCGATAATCCGATTAATACGCTGCGGATGGTGGTGGAGCGCGAGCCAGTTCCGCCCCGACAACTGAACTCCGCGATTCCACTCGATCTGGAAACGATCTGTTTGAAGTGCCTGGAAAAGAACTCGTCGCGGCGTTATCCGTCGGCACGAGCCTTAGCCGACGAATTGGGCCGCTTCCTCGAAGGCAAACCAATACTCGCTCGACCTGTCGGCCCCCTCAATCGGGCTTGGCGGTGGTGTAAGCGGAATCGGATCGTGGCCGGGCTGTTGGCGATGGTGGCAGTGTCACTCGTGGTGGGCACCGTAGTATCGAGCTACTTTGCATTCGAGTCCGATCAACGAGCAAAGGAGCTTTTCAAGTTGGCTGAGAGAAACAAGACTCTTGCGCAGGATGAGGCGAAAGCGCGGGGAAACGCCGACCGGCGGAAGGTCGAAGCCGAAGCCAACGCAAAGCTTGCCGGAGATCGACTCGTCCAAGTCGAAGCCGAGCGACAAAAGGCGGAGGAGTCCAAGCACGTCGCCGAGGCGAAAGAGGCAGAGGCGAACGCGGTGGTGCGGTTCTTCGAGTACAAGGTCTTCGCCGCTGGGGGGCCGAAGGGGCAGGGCGGGGGGCAGGGGCCGGACGTGTCCCTGCGGAACGCCATCGCGGCGAGTTTGCCGGCCTTGTCGAAGGAGTTCGCCGACCAGCCACTGGTGGAGGCCCGCTTGCGGTTGACGCTGGGGAACACGTTTAACTATCTGGGTGACGCACAGGCGGCGGAGGAACAGTGCAAGCGGGCAAGGGCGATCTACACCGAGCAGCACGGCCCGGACCACCGGGACACGCTCAGAAGCATGACCGGCCTGGCCAACAGCTACAGCAACCTAGGCCGGTATGCCGACGCCCTGAAGCTGTGTGAGGAGACGCTCGCCGTCCAGAAGCGGGTGCTCCCCCCAGACGACCCGGACACGCTCAGGAACATGGGCAACCTGGCCCTCAGATACGCCGCCCTAGGCCGGCGGGCCGAATCATTGACGCTGAACGAGGAGACGCTCGCCGTCCAGAAGCGGGTGCTCCCCACGGACCACCCGGACACGCTATCGGTCATGCACAACCTGGCAATGAACTACTCCGCCTTGGGGCGGCGCGCCGACGCCCTGACGCTGAACGAGGAGACCCTCGCCGCCCGCAAGCAGGTGCTCTCCCCGGACCACCCGGACACGCTCAAGAGCATGCACAACCTAGCCGTCAGCTACGACAAACTAGGCCGGCATGCCGACGCCCTGAAGCTCATCGACGAGACCCTCGCCGCCAGCAAGCGGGTGCTCCCCACGGACCACCCGGACACGCTATCGGTCATGCACAACCTGGCCATTAGCTACTACAACTTGCGACGTCACTCCGACGCACTAAAGCTGCACGAGGAGACGCTCGCAGCTCGGAAACGGGTGCTTCCCCCAGATCACCCGGACACGCTTGCGAGCATGAACGGCCTCGCGGACACCTACTTCTCCCTGGGCCGGAACGCCGAATCCCTGAAGCTAGGCGAGGAGACGTTCGCCGCCGAGAAACGGGTGCTTCCCCCGGACCACCCGAAAACGCTCAGGAGCATGCACAACCTGGCCAAAAACTACTTGACCATGGGCCGGCACGCTGACGCCCTGAAGCTCGTCGAGGAGAGGTTCGCCGCCCAGAAGCGGGTGCTCCCCCCAGACCACCCAGATACGCTCATGAGCATGTTTTTCGTCGCCCAATTTCTGGTCGATCTGAATCGCGGCGCCGAGGCCGTGCCGCTGATCGATGCCTGCGTGGCGAAGGCGGCCGGCAAGATCGTCAATCCGCGAATGATCCCGGACGTGATGCAGCTTCGCCTGCGGCACTTCCAGATGGCCAACGACCCCGCCGGGTGCCGCGCGACCGCCGAGATGTGGAAGAATCTGGATCGCGCCGACGCCGACAGCCTGTACGCCGCCGCGTGCTTCCGGGCGGTCGCGTCTGCGGTGCAGGCGAAGGCACTGGGGGCTGACGCCGCCCAACTCGCCGCAGAGGACGCCGAGAAAGCGATGACTTGGCTGACGATGGCCGTCGCAGCCGGGTTCATGGACCGCGCCCAGATGGAAAAGGAGCCGCACCTGGCAGCGGTCCGCGATCGCGAGGACTTCAAGAAACTGCTGGCGAAGCTGGACCTGAAGGCGGAGAAGAAGTGAGCCCTGCCGATGACACCTGCTGGACGCTGATTCACGCCGCGGCCTGCTCCTCCGCACTGGACGGATTGACGAGGCCGAAAAGCTCCTCCTGGACCAGGCGCCGCAAAAACCGCGCAATCCTTAAGCCTACGTCTTCCTCTCGCATGTCTATTTGGCAAAAAAGGACTACGGCAAGGCTCGCATTTACTTCGCCGACGCTTCAGCCTTGCTCCAGCAACTGATTGGGAAGTTGAACCGCACTGCCGAACTTGATGGAAGCCTTGTTCGACAGTTTACCGCCGCTGTCTTCAAAAGCAGCCTAGCAGCCCGTCTGCACCTGGAGCACCTCCTGCGCGAAGCAGAAAGCGAACTGAGCAAAGCGCCACCGTCCTCGCCGAGAGAATCGCGCTGAAAAATCTTAGTCGCGCGATCCGGCAGGATTTCTCCGATTTCCCAAAATCGTCTGATGGGTCTGGCCGGAGGCATTCGCTTCTTGAGGGGACGGGCAAGCCGGATACGCTTGCCGCCATTTCAAATTAAGGCAGAGAACCCATGACGCAAACACAGTATGGAACCGCAACTCAGCAAGCTGCCTGGCGGATGGCCGAGGCCTTTCGGCGGCGCTCGCACGGCAATATGTGGCGGACGCTGCAACGCGAGGAAATCGCTAACAATTTGGGAGTTCGTGTCTACGATCCGTCGCAAATCGACCAAAGCCAAACCAACTTGTGCGGCCTCGCCGCCTTGGTCCGGCACTGGGCGGCCGATAACCCGGAGGATTACGTCCGCTTTGCAATCAATTTGTATGAGAAGGGAGTCGCCCGTCTGGGTCGGATTAAGGTACAGCGAAACATCGTCCCATCGCCGGAGTTGCGCGGCGATGTTGCGCCCCGCGGCATGGCGCATGCGGATTGGCTGGTGCTGGCGTCGATTCGTGAGAACTTTAACAACATTTTTGACTATCGTTCCATCGAAAGCGCCGAGATCAGCCGTCTGGGTGAGCAGATTTCCGCCATCAATTTTCCGGCGGATGTCGTCCTGGGGCTGCGCACGGTGGGCTATCAGCGAATCATTGAGCGAACAAGTATTTCACGCGGTCAGGGAATCGCGAATGCGCTCGAAGCCAGCCGCTACTTCGCGCAAGGCTGGCGGGTAATTCTGCTAATCCATTCGAACATGCTGACGAGATTTCAAAATCGATCGGCCCGCGCGCCCATCGTGCGTTCCAATCACTGGGTGGGCCTGTTGTCCACGATCAGCACGTCCGCCGACCAAAGGTATGTGTATCCGTTCCGAATCTTCACCTGGGGACGCGAACAAATGGTGCCCGCCGCAAGAACTCCCGCAATCACCCGATCATCCGGACATCGTGACCGGTCGGCCACAGCGCCGGCCAGCCAAAGCAATGCCAGTTTCGACGACATTCCCGTCGACGAAACCCCCGCCAACGCCGGCCTGACGATGCAGGATTTCGTGGATCACTATTACGGGTTTATTGCCGCCAAGTACTGAGAGCCTGTCCGAAAAGTTTAGTTGGTTTTCACCGCATTTTTTTGCGCTAGCGGCCATCGCTTGCAATGATCGATTCCCGTATATCTCAAAACGCCTTTGATGTGCTAGCTGCTAAAGTCCCAGCGAATTCGCGGCTTTGATTTCGGACAGGCTCTAACTGGGTCACATCTTCAGAAGAATTGGGGGGATAACCGTACTTGGCGAGCAACCTTCGCACGCGCCGCCGGGAGTCTGTCCGACTCCGGCTAATTGCTTTGGTCATCCAGTAAAAAGTGCTTGGGACTTGCCTCGATTTCAGTGCCGACACTGTCGTTCATCACGCCAAGCGATCAATTCTTCGAGTGATCCAATGTCGATCAAGTCGTCACCGCGCTCGCGACATGCCTTGGTCAGATAAAAATTTGCTAAGTCACCCGGCGTTTCATGGCATGGCCCAAAAACGCGTCCAGAACCTCCCATACAGTGTTCCTCCCCGCCTTGACTGGTTTCTTCCGTTCGAGGCGGTGCTACTCGTCTACGGCTGTCTTTTTGTCGGGTCCGAGGTAGTGACGTTTCCCTTGGATGTTCACAATCCATTCTTTGCGAAGTTTCCAGAACCAGGGACCCTTGGATTTTCGTGCCACGGCTGTTATCCTGTACGGTTCCTGATTCACCGCATATGGGTATACGAATTGTGTATCAGGCAATGACTGATCGACGTAAGTCATTGTAGGGTCAGGTAGCTCAGTTGGTAGAGCAATGGACTGAAAATCCATGTGTCGCCGGTTCAACTCCGGCCCTGACCACTTAACAAAAGCCCTTCTCTCCCAAGGAGTTAGGCCTTTTTGTTTTTCTTGGAATCAGCTTCCAAATTCTCCACTGGACACGCCGTTTTAGTGCAAATACGACGGATTCCGTGCAACTCCTTGTGCAACGGCTCGTGAAAGGCCCCAGCTCGAAAGCTGAGGCCGACGGTCAGTAATCGGAGGGGAGCAGTACGGTGGTCGCGGCTCGATTGCCGGACTCGTCTACGGCTTCCGAGATTATCCAGAACTTTGTCTTTCCATCGTGATAGACAGACAGAAGTCGGTCGCCGTCCTTGAGAGACTGATCGTTCGCTTCCCGATCTTCTTGTTCGACGTCGCCCCAATCTCCGATTTGATGTCTCGCGATTGAAGCGTTGACGACCTCACTGGAAAGCGCTCCGAGAGCACTCTGCGTAATCACTATCTGGCCGAGGGGAACCATAACGCACCTCCTTTGAATGACCGATGCTGCGAAGTGCAGCGGAGGGAGCGTATTCCTTGAAGATGGAAGAGCGCAACTCTTCCCGTACAAGCCGGGGAACTCACGGGGACTTCAATAGGACGAGATTCATCGCTCTCAGAAGATTAACCACATGCGTCGCGGTGACGCCCGCATGTTCGGCGAAGATTCAGGCTAACGGCGAACGGGATACGTTGCATTTTGTGCCGATGTTTCAATGTCACTAGGCACGGGCTTCAAGGGAATCGGTTAAGCGTTCCTTAATGTGCCATAGCCCATCGGTCACCAGCTTCTGTTGCTCAATTTTGCCCCAAAACTCGTTGACGGCCTCTACGCCGTAAACGCAGTAACCGAGTGTTTTTAGATCGCGCCGGGCTTGCTCTCGTTTCTCTTCTGGGACCCACGCCAGGAGAACGTCTTCCTGGATTTCCTCTCGCGACTTTCCGTCGAGTTTCGGAATGGCGGTTTCGTACTTCGTTCGCTCCTCCATCAACTGGACTCCGCGTATTTCACGGATTAACTCGTCGAAACTCATCCCGGCCGAATAGTCCATCACATTGTCTTCGTCCCATGCCGAGTTCACTTCGGACAGAAGCCCTTTTGCCACTTCGAGCTTTTCATAAGTTGTCATAGTGCGGGGGAAATGGATAAGTCTGCAGCTACTTTATTCCTCTGTACGTACAGCTCAAGTGAAACGGCTTGATAAAGACCAAAAGTGTGTACGGACAGAGTTGACCAGCCGTACGTACTCGCGCTAAAGTGCCCGCGATGAAGCATAAGCAATTCCCCGAACGTGAAGAAGTCCGATGCACCAAGAAGCAAAAGGCCAGGTGGCGACTTGCAGCGAAGGAAGCGAAGAGTAAGGAGATTCCCGATCGTGCGTCATGGATTCGCAAGACGCTTGACGATGCCGCTGACCCTCTCGGATTCTGATGGAGACCAACAAGGCATCAGAGGCGCATCAGAGGCCGTTGAGACTTTTGAAGCGTGCGACATTGACGGGCTCGGCAAACTGACGCCGAAAATTTCTGGGCAGTCCGTCTGAAGTACAACCCGATGGAATGGGCTCCAACGGAAGTGTTTGCGAAGTGTCGCCCTCAATCACGCCGCTCGTCGGTCCTCTTCCATTGTGGAGAGTGGGCCGGCTCATCTGAGTCCGGAATGAGATGATCCGAGGGGATTTGGTCAGCTCTCACTTTTGGAGACTGCCTCGCCAGCCCCACAATCCCGTGCAACGGCGACACATGCAACGAAGTCCGCTATCAGACTTGGCCAACCGCCCGAATTGAACGCGGACGAGAGTCCGCGAGCTACAGGCTTTGCTCGATTCGATTTAAGAAAACACACCCTGCAAGGCTCGATCCTGCAACCTTCGGTTCCGAAGGCGATGTTGTCAGCAAGCACTTCCGTGCCTCAATTCATTGACTGCCTGGATGTTAGTGAATCGGCAATCGTTTGCAAGGCCTTGCGTGAGTGTGCATCAAATTGCCGCGAAAAACAGTACTTTCGGGACGTTGCGCAGTAGTGTCAGTAAGGAAAAGCGATGGTTCGATCTGCGTATGCGATGCGCACCTGAGCGCCGCCATCGCGCAGACCGCTTCGCTTAAGGAGCGATCACTGGCTGCTGAGTCGGTCTTTGCCACGGACCCACCACGCTGCATGTACAGCCTGAGAGCCGCTGCGAGTTCGTTGAAGCACGGTCCGCGCACCTCAAGTCTCAACTGTGCAATAGCTTACGCGACGACCCCAAATTTGCGATCGACGCAATTCAGTACCTTTTTGCTTGTTGTTTA
>JAYTUF010000040.1:0-3050 GCA_043744755.1 Anatilimnocola sp. | reverse complement strand
TTTCTGATGGATGGCCGTGATCTTGTCAGGCTGCGTGAGGCAGAGAATGTCACCAAAGTTCTTCAGTTGCAGATCATGGCGATGGTCGGCAAAGCGATCGCCGCGGACCTGCTCTTCGGTCAACTGATAGCGGTGCAGCATCGTCCCCATCGCGCCATCGAGAATCAAGACGCGATCGGCGAGCAGAGTTTCGAGCTGGTCGTAAGCAGGAGTGCGCCGCAGTGTCATTTCGCCATTGGTTGCCGCAAGGTTCGGGCTTGCTCAACCGGCGGAGGTACACACTATTTGGCTACCTGAAACCGCCGACGGGCAAGCCCAAAACGAACCATTCATGGTACTTGCGCGCGGGAATCGGCAACAGGCTACTTCACTTCCAGCGTCAGCGGCCCGCCGCCTTCTTTCACTTCCACCTTAAGCGGCGTGGAATGAATGCCGCCGAAGTCCTTGGGAATCCGGCTGGGATTGGGGAGCGAACCTTGCGGAGCTGCCTTTTGCCGCAGATCAGCCAGGGTCACCTTGTGCCAACCGATGACGGCCCCTTCCTGAGAAACCGTCGCGCCTGGTTCGGCATAGCGAAGTGTGAACTTACCCTGCTCGTCGGTTTCGCCGAGAGACGTCAGCCCCTTTGTGGCCGCTTCCGGGTCGGGGCAGAACTGAACATCGATGCCGGCCAGCGGCTGTCCGTTTTGCATCACGATGCCGGTCGTCGGCGTGGTCTTGTACGCCGGGCCGGAGCAGCCTGCGAGAAGCAGTAACAGAAAGAGCGAATTGCGCAGTGCCATGTTTTCAGAAGCTTTCAGCGATCACTTCGCCGGCATCGCGAGTGCTGAGGGCGGCGAGGGTGACTTGCGTGATGTTATCCCGCAAGAACCTCACGCTGCCGTCGCACAGGCCCATGTTCACGCCGCCGGGATGGCCGCTGCTGTAACCGGCGATGCGGCGGTCCTGCGGACCGAACCCGCCGCCGACCGGCAACGTGACGCGGTTGTTGAGCGGCACCGCGGAACTGGCCAGCACATGCCCAGCGCCCTTGAAGCCTCCCGACCAGGCCCACATCGACCACTGATGCATCAGCAGGTCGCTCCGGCTGCCGGCGGGGATCGTATCGAAGTTCTTATCGAGGTGATACCGTTCCCCCATCATCAACGTATTGCTGGTGCCATCGGTCACGTCCCTCAAACCGATGGCCTCTTGATTCGTTGCCGGCGCACTCGCCGGGCCGGTAAAAAACAGCACGCCATCAGCCTTGGCCGGTCCGAGCGGAGCGGTGGTCGGATGGTAACTCGTTTGCCCGAAATTGCCGACGTAACTCGTGCCGGCATAAGTTCCGACATAAGTAACGCCAGAACTGCCGGCCGCGGTGATCGTGAATGGGTTCTTCTGAAAAACATCCGTCGGGCAAACCAGCGTCTTGATCAGGGTGCCCGCCGAACCATTCGTGGTGTTGTTCTGCAAATTGACAAAGTCCCACTTGTCAGCGAGCGCCCGTTGCTCAAAGTAAGGCAGCAGTTTTGTATAGAACGTGTAACCGCGAAACGGGCCTGTCTCCTGCCGCAATCCTTCCGGCAGTTTCTTGTAAGTATCTTCGTGATTCTGATGGGCGAGCACCAGTTGCTTGAGATTGTTCTGGCAGCTCATCCGCCGCGCTGCTTCACGCGCGGCTTGCACCGCGGGCAAGAGCAATGCCACGAGTACGCCAATGATGGCGATGACCACTAGCAACTCGACAAGTGTGAAACCGCGGGACTTCATTTTACGTCTCTCTCCAAACCACTTTGAGCCGAGCATTCTCGCACGGCCAGCTTCGCCATTGTGATTGATTGCAGTCTACTGAGCAAATGAAGATTTCGCGAAGCGGGGCGAGTTTTTCAGCGCCGGAAATGAGGATGGCTGAACTCGCCGGCGAACCTAAGCCTTACCATACAGCCCGAACAGCCGCAGGTGTTGATCGGCGTGAGCCACGGCGACCTGCCGGTGATCGGCGTTTAGGTCCAAATCGCGGCCGGTGTCGGGCAGCTTTAGTTTGAAGAATTCGTTTATGGAGTCATGCTTCCAAAAGTAGAGGAAGCCGCCGCCACCGCCGCCGGCGAGCCCGATCCAATAACCGTCAGGATGATGCCGCACGCCCCAGGCGGTGCCGTTGACCGCCTCCTTGGCGACATGCGTCTTCGCGATCTGCCCGGTTTCCCAGTCGAAGGCGACCACCGCAGGATTGCCGATTCCCGCGAAGGCGTTGCTGACGTTGGTGATGCCGCCCAGGGCCAGCAGTTTGCCGTCGGTCGAGAAGGCAATGCTCCGCCCGCCGCCGATGTCGGCGCGAAACGTCGTGTCATATTTATAGAGCGCCGCAGCGCCGGCGAAGTCTTTGATGTGTTTCTTCTCCGCCAGATCCCATTGCTTGACGACTCCTTTGAGATCGCACGAGACAAGCAGCGGTTGGGTGGGATGAAAGGCGACGTTGTAAACGTGTGATTCATGGCCCGCGAGCTCGCCCAGTGGCTGACCTTCGGCGGCGTCCCACAATTTAATCAATCGGTCGTTGCCGCAGGTGGCGATTTGTTTGCCATCCGGACTGACAGCCAGCGCCCGCAACCAGCCGTTGTGGGCCGGTTCGATCTTGCGTATCGGCTCGGGTTTCTCCCCCGCCGTGGGCCACCAGATGAGCCGGCCATCGTAACCTCCCGTGTAAACCTGCTGGCCATCGGGCGAGAAACCAATCGCGCGGACCCAGCTATCGTGCGCGGCGAGTGACGTAAGCGTGCCCGTCGCCGCATCCCAGCGCTGCACTGTGTTGTCTTCCGCCCCCGTAAACACATACTTGCCGGTGGGATCAATCCGGCAGGCGGTCAGCGGCCGGACGTGCTTCCACTTGGCCGACTCATGCGTTTTGGTGGGATCGACGGCAACAACTGGCTTCTCTTCCTGCTGGCTCATGCGAGCAACTCCGCGATCGGGCCCTTGGCGGGATCGGCAATCGGGAACTTGCGGCCGCCGATGTTGAACTCCAGCTTGGAATCAACGCCGACGGCTTTCAGATAAGTATGGAACAG
>JAYTUF010000039.1:0-3054 GCA_043744755.1 Anatilimnocola sp. | reverse complement strand
TTTGCTGCCCCACCGGCTGAAGCCGGAACTCCAACTCTGAGAGACTGGAACGGACAGCCGGGCGCTCACTTCAATCGAGTTTAATGTTTGGCCACAGTTCTCGTGGCTGAACGCCAAGGGCATCTGCGAGGCGCAGGACCGTCTTACGTTGCGGGCGGCAATTTCGATTGAGCAAGTTGGCGATGGCAGATTGGCTAACGCCGATTGTCTTGCCAAGTTGGTCTTGAGTGACGGACTTCTTCTCCATCCAAATGGCCAACCTCTCCGAAAATGTGGTCTCTTCTTCGGCCATCTCAGCCGATTTCGCTTGAGCATTCAGGGATGATCGAACCTTGTCACAGTTTGCGAGAAAATCAAACGCGAGATTCGGAAAAAGTGCTTCCACGATTGTATACATCGCCCTCTGATGCTCGTCGGGAGTCGCCTCTGCGTCTCCGCAAATATCGATCATGTCGGTGACTGCCGCCTGAACGTCCTCGTGGCATTGATCGAAGGCATTTTTGACCTGAAGGTAAATGCGTACATTCTCCACCAGCAAGCTAGTTGCCGTTGTCAGATCTTTCGGCCCTGTTGCGGTGTTCATAGTTTCCCCGGAAGGATTATAGGTAATCGGAATAATACCTCTGCCTGACGATCGTGACTCTCGCACGGAATGTTCGCAGATCGTTAGCAAGCCCGAATATCACACATTTCTAAGACTGAAATGCATTGGCAATTGTTCACTTCCCCTTCTTCCGCCCCACCCATGTCGGGTCTTTCGCCAGTGGCAGTTGCACGGCTTTCCCCGTCTCGGCCGCTTTGTAGATGGCGAGGATCACTTCCACGCTGCGGCGGCCTTCGTGGCCATCGATGAGCGGGGCTTTCTTTTTTTTGATCGCACTCAGAAAGTCCTGAAACAGTTTCGTGTGGCCATGATGGCCGATGGCTTTGGGATCAGCAGCCCCGCCGCCGGTGTGCGTCTTGCCGGCCATGCGGGCGAGGAGTTCTTCGTCGGCCTTGGTCTTCTTGGCGAATTCCCAGCGGATGATGTCTTCCTCGCGCATGCAGGCGCTCCCTTGATTGCCATGCAGTTCGATGCGCTTCAGTTCGCCGGGGAAGGCTGCAGTGCTGGCTTCGATCACGCCGAGAGCCCCGCTCTGGAACTTAATCGTCGCGACGACGACATCCTCGACTTCAATCCGCTCGTGCGCGAGCATGGCGGTCGCCGCGGTCACTTCCGCAACCGGACCCATGAACCAGAGAAGCAGATCGAGGCTGTGAATGGCCTGATTCATCAGTGCGCCGCCGCCATCAAGCTTCCAGGTGCCGCGCCAGGCGCCGCTATCGTAATACTGCTGCGTTCGCCACCATTTCACGTAAGCATCGCCGAGGGTCATCCGGCCGAAGCGACCTTTGTCGATGGCCTGCTTGAGCAATTGCGACGACTGATGAAACCGCGAGGGAAAGATCGTCGCGAGCGTGACACCCGCCTGCTCGCAGGCCCGGATCATCGCATCGCAGCGAGCCAGCGTCACATCGAGGGGCTTCTCGACCACCACATGCTTGCCTGCCTTGGCCGCAGCGACGCAGGCTTCCATGTGCGCCCCGCTGGGGGTGCAAATGCTGATGCCATCGACCCGCGGATCGGCCAGCATCGCGTCCAAATCCTGATACGGTTTGCAGCCGGGTATCTCGGCTGCAAACTTCTCCGCCGAAGCGGGCGTCTGACTGAAGCAGGCCGTCACGGCCGCCCCTTTAATATCCGCAATCGCCCGCGCATGAAACCGCGAGATCATACCGCAACCGACAATACCGAAACCGAATGGCATGGGAGAACCGGGGGGTTGGGAGTTAGGGGGTCAGAAGTCAGGATTCGTGGTTCAGGCGGGAGCATTCTACAACGAGAGCTTGACTCAATCTCTGTGCCAACTAATGATAATCATGGAGACTCGGCAGAGAGGAGACCTGGAGGTGGCCTCGAATGCGTTGTCTCTTTTTCTTTGCTAGCCCATCATTGCCTCGCAGATGCAGCAAAACCACGAGTTGAAAAACTGCCCGAGTTATTCATCGCACCCCTGCGTAATTCCCGCGTTTGCGGTGAGAAGGTGTTGAAAAACTCGGGTCGATTTTCACCAAACAGGATGAAATCGGAGAATTGTTATCTCTGAATGAGCACCAACATCCGCAACGCACTTTCGGCCTAAGTCGGGCAGTCATCCTAACGGGGGCGTTCAACAAGTCGGACGGCTTTGAAGACGAAATCTACGTATTTCTCGGGTGGCGCGCGGAAGAGAGTTAAGGTAGCGCCCCACGCGGCAAGGCCCTTTCACGCGGCGCGCTTAAAACCTTGATATTGCAATGTCTAGCGTCAATGCGCCCCTTCCTCCCACGGCACCGGCCGCAGCCAACAGGTGCCAAGCAGGTGCGACAAGACTTCAATCTCCGCATCAGACTGATCGACCAGGCAGCGCGCAGAGGGGAGTGGTCCGTCCCATTCGAATTCCGAGAGATTGAGCAGCGACTTCCTGCCGACGGGAAGTGGAACGTCACCGGCAAAGCAGGCCAGTGCGAACCGGACGAAGGCTTGAAATTCTGCTGACTCAACGGTGTGCTCGACCTCGGTCCATTCAATCGTGATGAACTTTCGGTGAGTCGATTCAATGGCGGCATGCAGCAACTGCGAGTGTTCTCGCAATGATCCATGTTCGGGGAAGAGTTGGTCGAGCACGGGCCGGGCCGCGGCCAATTGCTGCAAGGCCATCGAAGTCTCTGCGAGCGGGGCAGTGAGTTCCCATCTTTCGCCGTCCAAGTTGATCGTCTGGGTCCGCAGGTCGCGCGGACGGAACAGCGCGAACCAAAGGAGCGGTACACAATAGATCCCCTGGGCGATGGCCTGCTGCGCGGGTGCAAACGCTGCTTCCTCGTTGCTGGGATAGAGGGTTTCGATGTTGGTCGCAACGAGGTAAGCACGATTGGCCATGTCGATCGTCCTGCTAAGTGGCAACTGCCGAATTCACTGACTTGACCAATACTATTACGAACTTTCCAGATATCCGCAACAAAACCCCTCACTCC
>JAYTUF010000038.1:0-12013 GCA_043744755.1 Anatilimnocola sp. | reverse complement strand
TTTCCGCGTGGTTCCGCTCCTGACGGTAAGTCCCGAAACGCTGCATCTTTCTGCGGCGACCGTCGAAAACGGCAGTATGGGTTCTCAGGCTTGTAGCGCGTGTGCTATCAAAGCCTACCCAGCCGGGCTGCTTTCGTAAGGTCGCGTGAGCGAATCCTACGCGCGGCAGCTTGGTCCTACCTGGCCGTTACCCGCCATTTGCATACCGACGTTCGCTAGCCCATCCACGGGATGAGCCGGCGCGCGATTCGATCCCGCCATCCATGTTTGGCAAAGGAGTGCCTTATGAAAGTCACCTTGCGTTGGTGCCGCCTCGCGCTGCCCCTGTGCCTCGCCGCCGGCTCGTTCGTTCAGCCGTTGTCGGCCTTTGATCCGCCGATTGTGCCGGTTCCCGTGCCAACCGCGGAACCGATTGTGGCCGAACCTGCTGATGCCGTGCCCGCCGCTGCCGAACCTCTGCAAGCAGTGGAACTCGCGCCGCCGCTCGCCGCGCCGCCCGCTTCCAGCCGGCTGTCGAGAGTCAAGATCAGTGACGAAAACGCAATCACCCCCATCGAACAAGCGGCCGAAGAAGTCGCGCCGGCAGACAAGGCTTCGGACATCGCCACGGAGCTCGTGAAGGAACGCTTCGCCAACGGCGCCATCAAAATCGAACGCGAAGTGGCTCAGGACCGCGAAGGCAACTACGTGTTGCACGGCCTGTATCGCCAGTACGACGAGCGGGGCCAACTGGTGTGCGAAGGCTCGCACGAACAGGGCCAACCAGTCGGCGTCTGGAAGCGATACTATGCCGCCAATGGCGCGCCGCTGTTCGGCACCGCGCCCTACAAAGACTTCGCCGCCCCCTTCACTTCGCAGGCCACTTTTGAAGACGGGCAACTCCACGGCAAGTGGACCGTCTCCGATGCCAAGCAACGGAAGATCAGCGAGATCGAATTTGCCAACGGCCAACGCCACGGCAAAGCCGCCTGGTTCTATCCCAACGGCACACTCCTCTCGCAAGCCACCTACGACCGCGGCCGCGTCCACACCGACGTCATGAAGTGGGCCGCCGATGCTTCGCTGCTCGGCAAGGAAGCCTACACCCACGGCCGCAAGCTCGCGCCGAAGGTCGAATACTACGATGCCGAACACAAGCGTTCGGAGATCTTCTACCTGCACGCACCGATGGTGGTGAAGACGCCGGATAACTACCAGACCGCCACGCTCGCCACGTTCGAGCAGCGGGGCCAGGACGAAAAATACGGCTCGTTCCGCGTCTGGCACGCCAACGGTCAACTCGCCCGCCAAGGCGAGTTCCGCTATAACCTGCCCGTCGGCAAAGCCACTTGGTTTTTCGCCAACGGCCAGAAGCAGATGGAAGGAACTTACGTCGATGGCAAGCAAGAAGGAACCTGGACCTGGTGGCACCAGAATGGCCTGAAGCAGATCTCGGGTGACTACCGCGACGGTGCCCCCATCGGCCGCTGGTCGTGGTGGAAGGAAGACGGCAAGCTCGCACAGAAGTCCGACCTGACCGCGACGAAGGTTGCCAACATCCCCTCGCCTCTGCCCGATGCGGAAGAAGGCACGCTGCGGCGGTAGTTGAAATGAACTCCCTCTCCTCGGTACTCGCGGTACTCCCCGGAACGTCGGGGAGAGGGTTGGGGTGAGGGGCGGACCCGCAACAGATTCTGATTCCGCTAGTCTTGCTCCCAATAGATTCAGCTTAACCCGGACCGCGATTCCCCCCGCAACATCAGACCCACGCGCCAACACGTCGTGGGTCTTTTCGTTTGCTGACCCATTCGATAACAGCGCCCTCTCAACTTCGCTGTGACGCTCGCGGCGAGCGTCGCCGCGTCAGCGCGACGTGTTCCAACCGGCGAGAGCACGTCATGCTAACGCAGTAACGCTCGCCCCATCGTCAGTTTGTGCGGTGGCTTCGACTCGCGCCACTCGCAAGGACGGCGTTGAAGGACTGTCGAAGCAGTTTTTCCACGCTATCCATAGGGGTTCTGTCGTCAACATCAAACTTGTGGGTAACGGTCCATAGATGCGTATCGGGAACTCGCTTCACTATTATCCCATGTACTTGTGCGCTTGCATTCTCTGAAATATTGAAACCTTCCGGACGAACTAGAACACTGAGACACGCTCGTTTTGGGCCAATTTCAGCGAATACATTTCCCGCTTTGAATATTAGGTTTTGCCTTGTGGCGTGTGTGGCAACTTGAGGGCCAAACGCCATTGCTCGCTTTCGCATCTCCAGATAGGCGCGCTGGAGACTTGGCGTAAGTGTATTCACAAGATCTTGCTCCGTTCGTGTCGCTGGAAACGAAGTGGGGTGGATACGATCGTCGAAGGCCGGCTGTGTGAACGAATCGTCTATCATATTAGACTTAGGGAGGCGTTCAGTTTCGCCGATTTCAACCGTATTCTGCACAAGGGAACGATCTAATTGGTTGGGGGATACGCGTCCAATCGCATCGGCGATCTCGGATAACTCACGAATGGCGTCTCGTAGTGACAAATGAAAGAACTCTCGGCCACGGTTGACTCGAAACTTGGAAAGGCGGTTGTGAATCATGCTCTCAGCCATTGCGCAATCGACAACTTCCTCCGAGTAAGCAACGGAATACGGCACTGCTACGCCGGTCGAGGCCGAGAGTTCGCGAGCGCGTTCTTCGGGAGTTTTCGTTGTCATGCCGATCTTTAGATAACCGGGCATGGTTGCGTTCAGCAAGATGTAAATGTGGCCAGCGGGCATTTATTTCCTCTTGAGCAGTAGAAGCTTTGAGCGGATCGTTTTCAATCTGGCACCTCGGCTTGTTAGCCACCAGCTTTAGGTGGTGGTGTCGGGGCATTGATCCTGGCTCGACCGATTCGGATGGGAAATGGCTAAAGCCGGCGAGTGTAAGCTACTGACCACCAGCTAAAGCTGGTGGCTACGGGGAACGAAGTCTATCGCGAAAAGTACTCGGACGCATAAACGAAGGATCGGTGATGCTGCCGGCCGTCGCCATGACAAAGTTACGCCATTCCTCCGGCGACATCGGCACGGGGCCAACCGGGTCGATCGTCACAGCGACCTCGCGGTCGGCATCGTCCTTGCCCAGTGGTACGGTGAGGTGCAAAACTCCATCCGCGCCAACTCGCGAATGTACAATCAGGCGATTCATGCTTATCCTCCGGTTTGTCGGATGTTCACGATACACGACATCCCTTCATTCTACGTTGCCTTGCGCTTCCGACGCTAAGCAGAGGATTCGTTGACGGGCTCGTTGCCGAGTGCGCTCCCTATCCAATTCTTCGCACCCTCAAACCAGGGAGGCATGTTGAGCAACCCAGCAGATTTATCAACAGACCCACGCGCCGCACTCGGGATTCGCTGGGGGTTGGTGTTGAGAAACCCTGGACGAACTCAACGTGGGGCGGGGCTGACGGTTACCAGGTTATCAGCGGGTTGTTAACTCACCGGGCAGACAAAACCGTCCGGCTTGATCGCGAGGATACTGCCTTGGAGTTGGGGGAGGACTTCTTCGGCCGTGTTGCCGAGCATGGCGCCGGCGATGCCTTGGCGGGCGACGGTGCCCATCACGACCAGGTCGAACTGGTGCTCGTTGGCGAAGGCTGGGATTTCGGCGTTGGGCAGGCCGCGGATCAGTTTCAGATGCAGGTCTTTGGGCTTCTCGGTTAATTCGGCGCAGAGCGTCTGCAACCCGTTCTCGCCGAGAGCGCGGGTGGCGTTTTCAATATCGCGGAACTCGGCGGCGGACATGTAGTCGCGGACCAGCGATTCGCCGTAAATGGCCCAGCAGTGAAAGGCGGTCAGGCTCGCGCCTAACTTCACAGCCAGGTGAGCGGCGGAGGCAAAGATTTTGCGGTTGAGCGCCATGTGCCGCGGGTCTTCGGCGGCTGCATCGAGGGAGACGAGAATCTTCTTGGGAATCGCGCCGCTGGCTTGCTGGCCGATAAGCAGCACATTGCAGGGACATTTGCGGAGCAGTTCCCAGGCAGTATCGCCAATGCCACCCACGCGCCGGCTGTGGGGACCCTTGGCCTGCAGCACCACGAGGTCATGGTCCCCCGCGAGCACTTGCTTGATGACGGCATGGCCGGTCTTGCCCGCGACGATGGTCGGTGTCACTGGTCGGCCGGACGTTGTCGCCTGCTCGCCAGCCAATTTGGTCAGGGCCCGCACTTTTTCCGCGTGCATTTTTTGGCGGATTTCGTCGGCTTTGCCGCCAAGGATGTTCCAGGTCCAACCTTGATCGGGCACGACGTCGATCAGCGTCAACTCCGCGTCCGGGGCAGAGACCGCGGCGACCAATTCCAGTTCCGCGAGCGCGGGATGCAAGGCGTCGATCAGGGCCAGCGGGCGAGAGTAGCAGTTCATGGCAAGGATTCAGCGAGAGGAGTAAGGAGGCCGATACTTCCCGCATCATAGCAAATCCCCTGTAGCTGAACTCGCCAGAGTTCAGACGGCGGGGGGACTGAATTCTGGTCTGTTCCGTGGTCCGACGTGCTCCGTCTGTCGCCCTTACCAGGGCTTAGGTTGGGATTGATCGCTTTCCCCACGGCTTACGCCGTGGGCTATTTTCTTGCGCCCTCCGGGCTGAAGAGGTGCGGACATGATCGTGCTTCAGCCGCGGTAGCGGCGACAGAGCGTAGCCCAGGGCGAAAGCCCTGGGAAACGGTGGGCAAACGCTTTTCAAGCCCTGGTAAGGGCGACAGTCCGGCGGGCAGCGTTGGTCGGCGTAGCGGGCCCTGGTAAGGACTGAATCCTTGTAATCTCCTATTCAGAGATTTCTCACCCGCGAGCCAAGCGCTGTAACACTTCCACGCCTCGCGCCAGCGTCGCGTCGTTCGCGGCGTAGCTGATGCGGAAGTGGGTATCGCGGGTGCTGAAGATGTTGCCGGGGATGATGAGGAGTTGGTTCTCGATGGCGCGGGCGACGAACTGGGTGGCCGTGGCGGGTACGTCGGGGGTAAACCCCGACGCTCGTGGAGTGGGGACTTTGGGGAAGACGTAGAACGCGCCGCCGGGCGTGGTTAGTTCGTATTGATCTTTGAGACCGTGTACCACGAAGTCGCGTTTTTTTTTGTATTCGATGACGTGCTGGCTCATATCGACGTCCATCGCGACCGCGCCGGCCCATTGCACCGGCTGCGGGGCGCAGACGAACGTATATTGCTGCAGCTTGATCATCGTGTCGATGACTTCGGCGGGGCCGTGAACGTAGCCCAGTCGCCAGCCGGTCATGCCGTGGCTCTTGCTGAAGCCGTCGATGACGAGCGTGTTGGGGTTGAACTTTGCGGGGGAAACAAAAGGCTGGTCGTAACAAAAGCTGCGATAGATTTCGTCGCTGAGCAGGCAGATGTTCCGCTCGGCAGCCAGTTCGGCCAGGCCACGGACTTCTTCCTCGCTGGCGATTACGCCGGTGGGATTGGCGGGGCTGTTGAGCAGGATCAGTTTTGTCCGGGGCGTGATGGCGGCCCGGACTTTGGCCAGGTCGATACGGAAATCGGGATAGGTATCGATGATCACCGGCTTGCCGCCGGCAAGCTGCGTGAGCGAGGTGTACATCACAAAGTAGGGATCGAACACGATCACCTCGTCGCCCGGGTTGACCAGCGACCACATCGCCAGGGTCAAGCCGCCGCTGGTGCCGCTGGCGACGAAGACCTTGCGGTCGGGGTGGCCATATTCGGCATCGATCCGCTGCTGCAGCTTCTCGCGGAGGACCGGCATCCCCTGGGTCAGCGCGTAGGCATTCTTCCCTTGCTTGATCGCGTCGATGCAAGCGTCTTTGATCTCATCCGGCACATCGAAATCGGGCTGACCGATCGAGAGGTTGATCGGGTCTTTCATCTTCCCGGCCAGCTCAAACACCTTGCGAATGCCGCTGCTATCAAAGGCACGCGTGCGGTCAGCAATCCAGGTCATGGCAAATTATTGGGTAGATCGAGGTTGGGAGGGCGTTTGAGGTTGGGAGGGCGAGGCTCCTGCCGAGCCGCAGTCGGCGCACGAAATACACGGCTCGCCCTCCCACATGCCCCCCGCTCCGGGAGGCTTGCGAGTTGCAGAGATAACCGGGCAGTATCCCGCCGCTGGCAACTTCTGGCAAGTGGGAGACTGAAAATAGTAAAAATGCGTCGGATGGCTGGTTTTGGAAAGCAATTTGCATCGTTACAATCCACCCATCTTCACACCCTTAACAGGAGAAGAATTATGTCTCGCAACTTGATGGTGAACAGACTGGTCGTCGCTCGCTCGCTGATGCTGGCATCCGTGCTTGGCTCATTGGCCTTTGGTCAACAGCCGGTGGATGATCCGTTCGCGCCCAAGCCGACGCCGAAAGCTACGCAACCGGCACCGAAGCCCGTCGTCCCGCCGGCTGTGGACGATCCATTCGCTCCGGTGCCGACGCCCAAGCCGCCGGTCGTGCAACCAGTTCCCCCGGTCGTTCCGCCGCCGCAACCAGCCGTACAGCCGGTTCCGACGCCGCGGCCTGCGAACCCGGCCCCGATAATTCTGGTTCCCGTGAATCCCGCTCCGGTCAACCCGGCAGCGGACGGGGACAACTATGGTCCGCCTGGAACCACGGTGATCGTTATCGCCGCAAACGGGCGGTATTACCCCTGGGGCAACACGAAGGGGAACTGGGTTCCGTTTTACTACAACAAACAATGGCACCTGTACCGCAGTTGGTGCCAGTAATCGTCCTGCCGGCCGTCAGGGTGACGGTCGCAGTTTTGCTGGAGGGGCCAGGCAGGGTGTCTGGCCTGAAGTTTTTCCGTGGAGGAATGAAGAATGTCGAAGTATGTGAAGATGTTTGTGCTCGGTGCTGCCCTGGTGATGCTCAGCAGCACCTCGGCGATGGCTTTCGGTGGTCGCAAAGGTGGTGGTTGCTGTGCCCCAGGTTGTGTCACCTGCGAAGTACCGGCCCCGGTCGTGTACGCCGCTCCGGTTTGTGCGACTTGCGCGCCGGCCTGCGACACCTGCTGCAAGCAGAAGTGCCGCAAACAACGCTGCCGCCGCTCGCGCTGCTGTGGCTAACTCAGCATTTTCAACGTGCTGAAATCAAGGAAGCCGCGAGCGAGGATGCTGGCGGCTTTCTTTATTTCTTGCGGGCTACTTTGGCGTGGGCAACTTCCGGAACTGCAACTGCTTCGAATCCCACTTCAGGTTCTCCGCCAGTTGCTGCGGCCACTCGAAGCCCGCGGCATCTTGATAAATGACCACCTGCGTGTTCTCGGCCGCGAGCGCCACAGTCAATGTCGTGCAGGCGATCCTTCTGCAGCCGTTCTGTTTCCCGTTGAAAATACTCCGCGAACATTTTGTCGCCGCGGCTCGTGTCTAACTTGCTCTTCGCCGGTTCTTGAGCAACGAGCGAAGAGGGCAGGGCAGGGGAGAGGACAACGATGATGCACAACGTTGCCCAGAAGAGACATTTGAACATAATGAATCCTGCGTTCACTTCTTTTCGATCAAGGGTTTCTGATCGGCCGGTTCGACTTTGGGTATCACTGGCGTCGCCGGGGCGGCCGTGGGTTCATCATCGCGAAGTTCTTGCACTTTGGCGGTGATGAACAGATACAAGTGCGAATTCTTTCCTTCCGCCGAGGCGAAGGTCATGCCGCCGATGAGCGTGGGCTGACCGACGGGCAGTCGCAAGGTCGTTTCGAGCCGCTGCGTTTGCAGCACCGTGCGATCGAGAGCGGCGACCACTTGCCGCGGATCATTTTTCACTTGTTGCTCCACCTTCTCCACTTTCTCCAGCAGTTTCGCGCTCGGCGGCAAGAGACTCACTCGGCTATGAACATCCAGCACCACATACTTCACATGTCGCGTGGCCAGCGGCGTGATCTGCAGCGTGGCCCCTTCATGAACGGCGCGAAGAACAGGACTATAGGCCGCTGAACTCTCACCGCCGCCCACCACCGGTTGGATTCCGGTCACCACGATTCGCTGCGTCCCCGCCTGCGTGGCCACCGTCTGACCGTTGTAGCAAGTGACAATCGCATGATAGCCGGCCGGTGCGCCATCCTTGGCTGCGGCGGCGAGCATCTCTTGCCAAACTTTGGGAGCGATCGTGTTCAACGAAATCTGGCTGGCCGCCACCGCTTCCCCCGGCTTGGGCTGGACGAGCACTTCGTCCACCCGCGCGGGCGTGAGCCACAGCCAATGAGCTTGCACGCTGATGGTTCGCAGCGAGCCCCACCGCTGGCGGAACAGATCGATCAGCGCGGTGAGCTTGCCATGAGTTTCGCTGGTGGTCGAAATGAGCAGCGAGGAACCGACGGGCGCAATGGTCGAGGGACCACCGACATCGGCCCAGCCCTCGGGATCGATGGTGCTGGTGATGGTTTGGATCAGACTTTCCATCGAGGTTCGCACGTTCGACGCCGGCGCTCCCGAAGCACCGCTGGCTTGATTCAGCGTGGCCGAGCGTTCGCGCTCGATCGTGCCAGGTCCCTTCGGTGCCACATTTGGCACGGCGAACAATCCGCCGCCACCGCCCCCAAAGCTACCCCCGCCGCCACCGCCCCCAAAACTGCCTCCGCCGCCAAAGCCACCCGATGCGCTAACGCCGCCGCCGATGTGAGGAAACACGGGCTGCGGTTCATTGCCGCGAATCAACTCGGTCGGCTCATACGCCGGATACGAAGGCGCGACGGTGAACAAATCGCTCAGATCATAGACCTTCACGACCAACCGCGGCTCATCATCATCACGCACCCGTCCGCGGGATGAACCAATCTCGGTCACCTTGCCCCGCTGTTCGTCGTTGCGTTCGAGGACACGGAGTTGCGACTGCAACTTTTCCAACTGGGAGCGAAGTTCATCGGCTTTGCCGGGAGGAGCTTCCTGCGCCAGCGCCCGGTATTGCGAAAGAATTGCGACCGCGAGCAGAAATGCGCCAGTCACCACACCACGTTGCCAGTTCATCATGGGGCACCTCATTCAGAAGAGAGGAATATCAAGCAACATACGAATCAAAGCACCCGCGCAAGCGAATGAATCGAATAGTACTTGTCCGCAATCGAAACTGCGCTGCTGCTTGAAGTAGCCCCTGGCGATGGGCATGATAGCCAAGCGACCGGCCGAAAGCAACTACTTGCTCTCGGCCTTCGCTGCCACTTTTTTCTCCGCATCCTTTTTCGGCTGCGTTGCCGGCATCGGCGGGGCCTCGATGGCGTCGGCCGAAACTACGAGGTCTTTCCCCAGCAAGTGCTTCGCTAAAAACGCCTGCACGCGCTCTTCAACCTTTGGGCCGCCGATGCCGTGACCGCCGCCAGTAATCTTGACGAAGGTTGTCTTGTTGCCGGCCTTTTTCTGCGCTGCGTGCAGTAGTTCGGCCTGTTTGATGGCAACGGTCCGGTCTTCAGTCCCATGCACGATCAGGAACGGCGGATCATCGGCGGAGACATACGTCACGGGCGAGGCACTCTTCGCGGCATCTTGCTTCTCGCTGATGGGACCGCCCAGCAGTTTATAAACGGGTCCCGCAGGATCATTGAGCTTGGGATTGTCTTTGCTAATCGCGAGAAAGTCACTCGGCCCGCAGAAATCGACGACGCAGGCCACGCGGCTCGAAACATCCGGCGTGCCATTCTTCCCTTCGAGTTCCTTCACGTCGCCGCTGGTGCCGAGCATGCTCACCAAGTGGCCGCCGGCCGACGAACCCCAGACGCCGATCTTTTCCGCATCAATGTCCAGCGTCTTCGCATTCGCCCGCACCCAGCGGATGGCCGCTTTGCAATCGTGAATCTGCCCCGGCCAACTGGCTTCGTCAGTCAAACGATAACCGACCAACACGCCGACATAATTGCCCGTCGCCACCAGTCCCGCGAGTCGCGCCGTGCCGCTGCTTTTGTTCCCATTTTGCCAGCCGCCGCCATGAATCCAGACAATGCAAGCCCGCGGCTTCTCGCTCGCCACCTTCGGCTTGATCACATCTAACTTCAAGCTTCGCTCGCCTGCTTTGCCATATTCGACATCCCCTTGCACATCGACTTTCTCGCGCAATGCTGCGGGACTTTGCCGCTGGCCGAATGCCGGCGAGCATGACAAACAAACTACTGCCGCCACGACGAACAGCCACTGATGTTTCAGCATGACAAACGCTCCCGATGAGTTCCCACGCGCGAACCAGGAATGGGTCGCCAGGTAGATGAACGAGGAACCGGGATTATTGTCCCGCAACAAGCCGATTGAGAGGCGTCGCGGCAGGGGTCATCTACGCCGCCGTTTTAATCGGCCCCTTCGGCGTCCGCAGCTTGAATAGGCCAAAGATTTCGCCTTGATTGAGGCCGGCGCTCGAGGCACCGCCCGTCTGATCGATGACGGCTGAGAAGAGTTCTCGCTTGTGGGCGAGGACTTCGTTGATGCGCTCTTCGATGGTGTTGAGCGCGAGCATGCGGGTGACGGTGACGGTCCCTTTGGCGCCGATGCGATGGGCGCGGTTGATGGCCTGGTCTTCGACGGCAGGGTTCCACCAGCGGTCGAATAGAAACACATACTCGCAGAACTGCAAGTTCAAGCCAACGCTTCCCGCGCCATAGCTCATCAGCAGAATGTGGCGGTCTTTGTTTTCTTTGAATTCCTTCAACACGCCGTCGCGCTTGGCCGACGGAATCTTGCCGTGGTATTCCAGCGGATTGAACCGCTGCAAGGTCGGCTTCATCTGGTCGATAGTCTTCGTCCACTGGCTGAAGACTATCGCCTTCTTGCCGCTGGCCGCGACTTCTTCCATGTCTGCTTCGAGACGTTCGAGCTTCGCGCTAGCGCCGGTGAGCGGGTCGAAGTTGCAGATTTGCTTGAGTCGCAGGACGAGTTCAAAGACGTGTTGAATGGTGATCTGCTCGCCCATGCTGTTGAGGTTGATGATCCCTTCGTTTTCGGCCATCTGGTAGGTGGCCCACTGCTCGGCCGTGAGATCGAGCTCGGCATCGCGAAACAACTTGGGCGGCATGTCGGTCAGCACCATCTCTTTCGTTCGCCGCAAAATGTGATCGCGGACGAGCTCCGCCATTCGTTTCGCTGGCAGTCCCGTTTGCAAGTAACCGGGCGAGAGAAATTCAAAAATGCCGACGAGATCATCGGGCCGGTTCTCGATCGGCGTGCCAGTCAGCGCCCAACTCCGCGTGCGGCTGATCGAGCGGACGATCTCGCTGGTCGTGCTGCTGGTGTTCTTCACTCGCTGCGCTTCGTCAAGCACAACCAGGTCGAAGTGCAAGCCGGCCTCGAGCACGTCGCGGTCACGCATCAGCAACTCGTAATTGGCGATCGTCACCGGCGCTGTCGCTTCGGACCATTGCCAGCGGCGCTTGTTGGAATCTCCTTCAACAATGTTCAGTGGAATCTCCGGTGCCCAAGCGGTGAACTCCCGCCGCCAATTGGTGACGAGCGGTTTGGGGCAGACGAGCAGGCAGTTGCGCAGCTCGCCGGCGCGCAGCAACATACGAATCGTCGAGATGGCCTGCATCGTCTTGCCCAAGCCCATTTCGTCCGCGAGTACGGCCGTGTAGCGCGGATAGAGAAACGCGATGCCTTGGAACTGATACGGAAACGGCTCGAAGGGGAACGTCAGCGAACCACTCGTCATCAGCGTTTCGAGCGGCGGCTGGAGCACGTAGTACAACCGATCTTCGAGCTTGACGATATCGCCCGGTGGCTTGATGCGGGTGAGCTTCTTCTCCGGTTTATTTTCGGCATTGGTTACATCGCCAGTGGCCGACTCAGCGGGAGTCACGGCCGGTTTTTTCTCGGTCTTGGCTGGCGGTTGAAAGTACGAGGGGCTCTCGGGAAATGTAAAGCTGAAGACGCGCGGCAACGCGCGCGGCACTTTGAGTGCGATGGCCTTGGGCGCGGTTGCGCTGAAATCGAGCGTGGTCGTATCAAACTTCGGCGGACGAGTGAGCGCCGCTTGCCAACCGAGCGCGAAGGTCTCGACGGGAAGAGTGAGATCGCTGGTGGCCAGTGATTCGGCGATATTTGGCGAAGGATCCATGCGATCACCTTTCC
>JAYTUF010000037.1:0-12056 GCA_043744755.1 Anatilimnocola sp. | reverse complement strand
ACGTTCATCATGATGTCGATGAACAGCGACTCCGGCGCGACGAACGAGCGCAGGTACTGTCCCTGCTCCATGAACCGCATCGCCAGAGTCCGCCCCGCCTGAACCAGCACGGCCTGAATATCCGGCCGGCTGGTCAGCTCCAACCAAGGAAGGTACGTGCTAAGGAAGATGAATCCCAGGTCATGCACGTTCCGGTCATGCTGCCGGTGCTCCAGCAGCTGGGAGTAATGTTCGGCGCGCTTCCGCCACGGCGACTCCGGCATCGCAGCCAGGCCGCGGCTAATTTCCCGCAGGTGGAACTGCCACATCATTCCCGCCAGGAACCCGCCGGTCCAATCGGTCCACAATTCTCCGCCGTGATGCCACTTGCCGCCGACGGTGTAGATCGGAAAAAAATCGGGATGCTGATGCAGCAACGTGGCGACTTGCTTCTGGGCAAAGTCGAGCGCGGCCGGATAAGGAGCGGTGGTAATGGTCATGATGTAATTTGCAAAGGAAGGGAGAGAATCGTCTTGAAAGACGACACACAGGCAATAAACACCACGCGGCGCACGGCGGCAAGGGGCGCTAAGCATAAACCGCAGTTTGCTACAATGGTGCGACTCCGCGCGCCTCCTCTCATCGAGATCATCTCCGCCGTGACTGCTTCCCCCCTGCTGCACATCGTGCTCTATCAGCCCGAGATTCCGCCCAACACGGGAAACATCGGCCGGACTTGCGTTGCGACCGGTTGCCGCCTGTGGTTGGTGGAACCGCTCGGTTTTGATATCAGCGAGAAGGCCGTCCGCCGCGCAGGACTGGACTATTGGTCGCTGCTGGATTTACGCGTCGTGCCCGACTGGCAGACCTTGAGCGAGGAACTTCATACCCAATTAACCAGCGGCCGCGTGTGGCTCTTCAGCAAGACGGCCAGGCAAAGTTATCTAGCTGCGAACTACCAAGCCGGCGACGTGTTGATCTTTGGGTGCGAAACCAGCGGTCTGCCGCCCGAGATCATGGGCCAGTTTCCGAATAACCTGGTGCGGATTCCCATGCGGCCGCAGGTCCGCAGTTTGAATCTCTCCGTCACTGCGGGGATCGCCATGTATGAAGCAGTGCGACAGATTGGCTGCGGGAGTGAGTATTTCGATGAGTAACCTGCCTCCGGATATCGAGGTTCAAGAACCGCTGACGGGCGCGTTTCGCGAAACGCACTATCGCCTGCCGCGGCGGACGCTCCGCGGGGCGAAGATCGCGGCGGGCATCGGCTTTGCCCTTGCAATTGGCTGCGTCATCATTCCCTTCGTGTTCGCGGGGTTTTTTGCAATCGTAGTTCCCAAAGACAACGCCGAGTTCCGTCAAGTCGCCATTCTGATGCCGATCGTGCTCTTCGGCAGTTTCTTGTTTCCCTTCGCGATTTACGCTCTGATTTGCACCGCCTTCAATTACTACGGACACCTTGAGATTCGTTGCCTGCGGGAGCGAATTCTGGTGACGCAGCGCTGCGGCAGCCTGTGGTGGACGAGTCGCTTTCCGCTCGCGGGCTTGAAGGGCTTTCGCGTGAAATGGGGGACGACCACGGATGAACAAGGGAAGCCCGTAGCGCCCGCCCTGTACGATTTGGGCACGCTCGTCGCCGACTACGATGGCGGTCGATCGCGCACGTTCTGCTGGGGATATGCGCCGGATTGGCTCGAACAGTTTGCCGCCGATTTGACGAATCGCTGCGCAGCACTCTCGGAGTCAAAGTCAGGATTAACGCCGGTCTCGCGCGACAACATCGATCCCACCGCGATTGGCCCGCGCTCCGAGCAACCCTCGACCAGCACTGCCCGCGTGACCACGAACGGTGATCGTCTAATCATCGACATTCAGCGCCGCGGTTGGTGGCGGTGCGTGCCGTGGGGTTTCAAGTTCTTTTGCGTCTTTTGGAATGGGTTCAACTGCCTCTTCTTCGGCATGTTCTTTCCAGCGCTATTCGCGGGCGAAGTGCTCTGGAATGATGGCCCCGAAAAAACATCCGTGTTGTTAGGAGTGTTGTTCTCGTTTCCCTTTCTGCTTGTTGGCTGGGGGATGATCGCTTATTGGTGGGCCGCGGCCAAGTATTCCGCCCGACTGGAAGTAGTGGGCGATCAACTGCTCGTCGAAGAAACCTTTTCGTTGAGCAAGTTTGCGGGCGCTTGGCACAGTCCAGACCTGCGGGCCGTGCGCGTCGTGAGCCGGGCCAGCAAAGGGGAAGATAGTGTGAACTGGACGACTCTGCTGCAGATCGAACCAGTCCAAGGCCCCGTTCATGAAATGCTCAGCAGCCGTGAAAAGAGTGAGCTGGAATGGCTCGCGACGACGCTGAGCAAAGCGCTGGGTCTGCCGTTAGAGGGTGGCCGGTAACACCGATTCAAGAAAACGACGAGTTGAAAAACTCGGGTCGTTTTTCACCGCGAGGTGGGCTAACTCTCGGGTTTGGAGCGTGTGGGCGGTGAAAAACGGGAGGCATTGATCACCGTTTACGATGGAAAAAATGCGCGCAAAACAGGGTGACCCGCGTGAGTACCGGCAGCCCTCCCTACATCTGGCAGCGCTTCAGCAATTCGGCGAACGGCGCTTGCCAACCAGTTCCGTCGAGGCCGGGCGGCGTTTCGAGCGTGTAGTGCAGCAATTGGCCAGCGGCCTGTTTATCGCCCAGTTTGTATTGAGCCAAAGCCACGCTGTACTTAGCTTTGAACCAACGGGGTGTGCGGGCTTTCGTGCGAGCGGCGATGCGACGCCATTGATCGAGGGCCTGTTGCAGGGTTGCTTTGTCGGTGGAGGTGAGCAGAGCATCGGCGTAGCCTTCTTGAAGCGGGCCGTTGTCTGGATTTTCTTTGACGAGTTTCGCATAGAGGGCAAATGCGTCGTCTCGTTTGCCGGATAAGAGCAGTGCTTCGGCCCGCACCCGATCAAGGGTGACGCGCTCGGCTGGTTGCAGCACGTTACGACGGGAATCAAGCAGCGCGATCGTTTGGAGTTGCAGCCGCGCGACGACGGCTCGCAGCGACGGCGGCGAAGTGACGGCGATTTTCGAGAGACGATCCACACCGGCGAGCAACTGCTGTGGCGAGGCCCCCGCTGATTGCTCGATGGCCGCTAGTGCTTCCCGCTCTCGGCCTGGTAAGACGGCGAGCGCGAGGAGTCGTTGCAAAGCGGCCTCTTGCAACCAGGCCGCCGGTGGATCGACAGTGCTTTGAATCGCAGCGCTCAAGAGAGCTTCAACTTCAGCGGCCGCATTCGAGTCATAGGCCAAACGCAGTTCCGCAACGGCCAGCGCTGCATCGCGATGGGTTTGTGTCCAGCGTTCGGGCAGGCGCGTGTCTCCCTCGAAGAGGACTTGCTGAAAGAAACCGACCGCCACGGGCAACTCCGCCGTCGGCGATTTCCCGGCTTCAACTAAACCCGCCAGCCATTGCTTTGCGGCCGTGGCAGCCAGGGGAACCGCTTCACTCAGCTTCGTCGATCCACGAGGCGTGAGCGCATAAGCGGCGAACGCTTCGCGCCATTGACCTTTCGCGGAATGCCACTGACCGAGCCAGATTGCAGCCTGGGCGGATGATTCATCCTCGGACCAGTTCTGGAGGTGTTCGTTCAAGAGAGAAACGTAAGACTCGGCCGTCTGCGGATCGCGGCGCACTTCCTGGGCCGCATTCCAGCACGCTTGCAGATGGGCGACTGGCGCTTGCGGATGAGAGACTTCGCGCATGGCAACTGCGCGTAAGCGACGGGCGGCATCGGCGAACAGTTGCCGCTTCTGCTGCACGAGAGCGCCTTTGAAGGCCAACTCGAACGCACTGTTTGCATCCCCGGCAGCAAACGCCTGGTCAGCCGCTTTTTCGTACGTCGTCGCCGCCTGATCGAGTTCACCCTTGAGATAGAAGTTGTCCGCTGTCCGCGCGAGCACCGCTGCTCCCGCGCCGCCGGCACTGCCGCCGAGCGCGTGAACCAGCAATTGATCGCCCCGCCGGCCCCAATAGGTTCCGTGCGTTTGTTGCAGGAAGCGAGCCATGCCCGCGGCCTTCTCTTGCCAGGCCTGTGAGTCAACCGCATTACGTTGCTGCTGCGCTTGCTGCCAGGCGGCGATGTAAGTTTCGAGCCAGGCCAGATCGAGTTCCGGCGCGCTATGTCCTGCCAGCGTTCGTCCTTGCTGATGCAGTTGCAGCGCGGCTGCGAGATTACGGCCCTCGAGCGCCGCGCGAACGCGTTCCGCCCGGGCATTCAACCGCAGGGCTGCCGGCTTGGGATCGGCGTCCAGCAGTGCGAGCAACTCGCTGGCTTGTTGAAAGTTTCCCAGCAAGCGTTCGCAGATTGCTAGTTCCAAGCGAACTTGATTTGCCAGCGGCTCTTCAGGCACAAGTTGCGTCAGCGGTGTTTTCAAAATCTCTTGGGCTTGCTGGATGAGCGCGATGCGATCGGGTGATTTGGCGGCATACAGCTCGCCGCGAGTGCGGCAGACTCGCGCCCATTGATGCAGCACGTGCTGCTGTAACGAGAAGAGTTCGTCAGCGGACAATTCACCCGGCGCCAGCGCTCGCCGACGCACTAACGGAATTTCTCGCGAGAGTTGCTTATCCAGGTTTTCGAGCGCCGTCGCTGCCGTACGCAGCGGCGTGAGCGCGCGATCGAGTTCCGTCGCCGCAATCACTCCCGCGCGAAACTCGGCCGCGGCCAGTTCCCCTTCGGCCATCCACGCGAGCGCGTCTTGCAACTGCACCAGCACGCCGCGGGGCTGTTTCCCGCGTGAATAGTCGGCGGCCACATCGTGGGCCTGCTTGAACCAAATTGCCCGCTGCGGCAACGCTTCGTGAATCGCGTGCAGCGTGTGCGTGCGGAGCAGTTCGACGGTCAATTCCGCGCGCGAAACATCATCGAGCGCCGGCAGCGAGAGCCGTTCTTTGCAGAAATTCTCCGCGAGTTCAAACAGGCGGCGGTCACGCAGGCCGGCAATCAGTTGTTGATCGCGCGACTCGCCGGCGGATACGCGAAACGTACACAAAATGAACAGGATCGCGAGCAACGAGCGTTGCCACATAGAGGTCAAGGGTCGGGAGTCTTTGGCGAGCATGGTCGTTCTATGATGGAAAGTCGTGTTTCGCCAAAGACTCCCGACCCCGGCTTACAGCAATTCCACCTTGAGCGGCTGTGGGCCGAGCGACACCACGGACAGATTTTGGGGCGGATGAGCGCTCAGCCAGCCGTTGATGGAGTCGCAAGTCAAGCCATCGATCAAGGCTTGCAATTCATCCTTCGTGCGGACGTGCTGCAGGTAATACCAATCGAGGGCGATGTTGCCGGCCCGCGCGGGGCTGGATTCCTGCTGAATGATGAGCGAGCGCTTGATTCGCCCCTTGAGGCGATCGAGTTCCGCCTGCTCGATGCCGGCATACATCCGCTGCAGTTCGCCCCAGGTGACATCGAATGTATCCTGACCATGCTCGGGCGTCGTGCCGGCATAGGCAATGACGGAACCACGATCACGAAGCGAATTGCACGCGGCATACACGCTGTAGACATAGCCCCGCTTTTCGCGAACTTCGGTGAACAGGCGGGAGCTCATGCCGTCGCTGAGCGCTCCGATCGCGCCGCGGAGTTGGAAGTAATCGTCGTTGCCATACGAGAGGCCTTCGATGGCCAGGCCGACCAGCGTTTGATTGGATTCGACCTGAATGTGATGATAGCCCCGCTCGGGCGTGGTTTCAGTAAACTGCTGATCGAGCCCCGGCCGCCAATCGCCGAATAGCGACTCAACCTGGTCGCGAACTTGTGGCCAATCGATTTTGCCAGCGATGCTGATGATGCCCCGGTTGGGCCTGATCCGGTCGGTGAAAAAGGACTGCACATCGGCCTGGGTCACGGCGGTCAGCGATTCCGTCCGCCCTTGCGAACTGCGACCCCACGGTTCGCCGTAATAACGCCGCCGCAATTCTTGCATCACACGCTGCGGCAGATCATCTTCGATTGCCCGGACTTCCTGCAAGCACGACTGGCGAGCATCGTCTAGCTGATCGGCGGGCAAGTGCGGCCGGAGGACAAGATCGGCGTAAATGCCGAGCACGTCCGAGAGGCTCTCTTGCGGCATGGCGCCGCCGAAGGTGGTGTGCGTGACGCTGACCGACGCACTGCAATCGGCACCGAGGTTTTCCAAATCGGAAACCAGTTGCCGGCTATCGCGCTCGCCAGCGCCACGCTGCAGCATCTCGCAGGTGAGGGCGGCCAGGCCCGCTTGATTGGGTGTCTCATGCACACAGCCAGCGGGCAGCAAGAGTGCAAAGGCAGCGGATTCGAGCCAGTCCATCTCTTCGGCGACCAGCGTCAAGCCATTGGCGAGTGGATGGACGTGTATTTTTTGGGTAGCGGTGGCGGGCATTTCGCGTCCTGGGTGCAGATTGGAGATTTCAAGTTGAAAGTACGAAATCTTCAATCCTCCGAGCCTATCCCCGCCATTAAACGTATGCAACCTCACTAGCCTTGTAGACGGTTTTCACTTTGCGAAAACCGAGTCGCTGATAGAGACGGATCGCCGCTGTGTTTTGCGCGGTCACTTCCAGAAAGACCTTCTGCAGGCCCGCTTGCCGAAATCCGTGCAGCGAATGCCAGACGAGAATCGCCCCCAAACTGCGGCCCCGATGGACGGCTGTGATGCCCACGTTTTGGATCGCGCCGACGTCGCCGCTCTCGCAGACGCCTTGAATGGTGCCACAAATCACCGGCCGGCGGGCTTGCGAGGGCCAATGCTGGACGAGCCAGGTGGCGGAGGGAAGAAAGCCGTCGCGATCTGAAATTTCTTTCATCAGCCGCTGACAACCGGCCCGCGTCCCCAGGCAGGGGAAGACACTGGCATCCATCTCGCCGACGAAGCACAGGTATTTGGCCTCCGCATGCAGCGGGTTCATCCGCTCCGTCCAGGCCAGCAAAGCATAGTCGGCCGGCAACGGCGGCGGCTCCGCGGGAAGCAGCTGCAGGTCAAATTCCATGCGGAAGCGTTTGAAATAGGTGATGCCCATAGAGCCTGAATCGTAGAATTTTACCGCGGGGGCGTCAACGAAATGCTCTGATCAGCGGTTGGTTATTTGGCTCCGTTCGTGCCAGTAGGTCGTTACAAGCGTTAGGAATGGCAAGTTGGAAACTTGCCTCACAACCGGGCGCATGTATTTCCAGCGATTCAGCCGATGGGCGGCGATCCGTGCCTTGTCCGATTCAGGAGTGTGGCATAATCTGAAGGGTTCCCCCCGCGTCGGAGTTTGGAAGGTTAGAAAGCGTGCCACTGGCAAGGAAGTCGCGAGCAATACGTGATTTTGCACCAAACCTCCGCCGCGACTGACTGCCAGTGTGAAGCGGATTGAAGCCCAGCACTGGCAGGAAGACTCGACACCGGTTGTCGCGCCAATCAACGTCGTTTGCTCGTCTTCCTAGCCAGTGTCACCCTCAGATTGACTCGTTGAATTTGTTTGCAGGAGAGAACCAATGCCCGCGACCATCACCGCCACCGAAACGCAACTCATGAGCGGGGCCGACATCCTCGTCAAGTCGCTCGTCGATCACGGCGTCGAAGTCGTCTTCGCCTATCCGGGCGGCGCCAGCATGCCCATGCACCAGGCTCTCACCCGCTATGCCGACCGCCTGCGAACCATTCTGCCTCGCCACGAACAGGGCGGTGCCTTCGCCGCACAGGGTTATGCCCGCTCGACCGGCCGCCCCGGCGTTTGCATGGCCACCAGCGGTCCCGGCGCAACGAACCTGGTCACCGCCATCGCCGATGCCAAGCTCGATAGCATTCCCCTCATCGCCATCACGGGGCAAGTCCCCACGCCGGTGATTGGCAGCGATGCCTTTCAAGAAACGCCGATCGCCGAAGTCTGCCGGCCGATCACCAAGCACCATTTTCTCGTCACCAATGTGAAGGACCTCGCCCGCGTGATGAAGGAAGCCTTCTTCATCGCGACCACCGGCCGCCCCGGTCCCGTGCTAATCGATATGCCGAAGGACGTTCAGAACCAGGTTTGCGTTCCCAACTGGGATGTGGAGATGAACCTGCCCGGCTACAACGGCAACCCGATCCACGCCCGGCCTGAACAGATCAAGCAGATTGTCGCCGCGATCAAACTTGCCAAAATGCCGGTGATTTATGCGGGGGGCGGGATCATTTCGTCCGACGCTTCCGAGGAACTGCGCACGTTCATCAAGAAGACCGGCATCCCCGTCGCCATGACCGTGATGGGTCTCGGCGCCTATCCCAACGAAGGCCCGCTCTCGCTCGACATGCTCGGCATGCACGGCAGCGTCTATTCCAACTGGGCCGTTCGCGATTGCGACCTGCTGCTTGCTCTCGGCGTGCGGTTCGACGACCGCGTCACCGGCAAGCTCGAAGCCTTTGCCAAGCACGCCAAGATCGTGCATATCGATATCGATCCTTCGGAATTGAACAAGAACAAGCCCGCGCATATTCCCGTCTGCAGCGATGTGAAATACGCCCTGAAGGAAATTAACAAGACGGTCGAAGCGCCGGCCGAGATCGGGCCCTGGGTCAAGCTTTGTCAGGATTGGAAGAAGGCCCAGCCCTTCAAGTTCGACCAGAACTGCAAAGGCATTTTGCAGCAGCACGCGATTGCGGAACTCTCGCGACTGACGCAGGACCGCAAGGCGTATATCACGGTGGGCGTGGGTCAGCATCAGATGTGGGCCGCCCAGTTCTATAAGTTCAAGCACCCCCGCACCTGGCTCAGCAGCAGCGGCCTGGGGACGATGGGCTTTGGCCTGCCCGCCGCGATGGGTGTGCAAGCCGCTCATCCCGAATCGCTCGTGGTCGATATCGACGGCGACGGCAGTTACCAGATGAACATTCAAGAGATGGCCACCTGCTACTGCGAAAAGCTGCCGGTGAAAGTACTGCTGCTCGACAATCAGCACCTGGGCATGGTGGTACAGTGGGAAGATCGTTTCTACACCAGCAACCGCGCTCACACTTACTTAGGCCCGATCGACCACGTCGAAGCGAGTGGCGAGCGCAAGTGGGACGGCAACGCCTTCATGGCCCACGGCGACCGCTATCCGGACTTCGTGATGATCGCCAAAGGCTACGGCTGGGGCGCCGCCAATGTCAGCAACAAAGCGGATCTCACCGCCGCCATCCAGGAAATGATCGACTACTCCGGCCCCTACATCCTCAACGTGCAAGTCCCTTATCAAGAACACGTGCTGCCGATGATCCCCGCAGGGAAGACGGTGGATGATATTATTACGGAGTAAAGGGCCGTAGCATGAAGCCATTGCTGCTTGCGAGCCGAGCCGAAGGATAGGGGGAATCGAACCCAGACGGCACAAGGCCGGTCTCTACTGCGGATTATAAGTTTGCTGCATTACCAAGACGCGGGCCACTCTCCGGTTTTCAATCGGGCTGGCTACAAGTGTTGGCGATAGGCAAAAGTCGCCGGATACGCTACCTAGTTCGCGGAATGCAGTCAAATGGCTTCACAAAACAACAGCCTGACTTTCACTGTTCGGTTAATTGCGCCCAACATCGCACCAAGCAAAATCGCCTTTCGTCTTGTCAGTGCTGCCCTGTCCGCCGTCCAGGATCTGGCAAGCGGCCGTGACCCGCTAGAAACCCAGAAAGTCCCAGACGAGAAAGTAATTGGTTTGGTCACTGTTCGCAAAGGGTCTGCAATCTATGGGTGCATTTCGCGATCTCCAGATGACGCCCGAACAAACTTGCGATTGGTCGGCCAGATTCTCGGAAACGAATTCACTGCCAATGACCCCGACGAACGACTGGCCAGCACGTTAAAGCCAATCGAAAAACTGAGCGACGTTGCAAAGTCGTTCGGCGGTCGCATCGAAGTAGCCCTAGCCTCTCGGCCTCGCGATCCGCTGTTCAGCATCGGGCAAGACGACTTCGCAAAACTATCGGCGAGACTCTTCCTTGAAGGCGAAACGACCGTAATCGGAACGGTAAAGCGCGCTGGCGGCCAGACAGACATGAAGTGCGCCCTAAGCGTGCCTGGACGGCGCAGGCTGTTGTACTGTGATGTGAGGACCAAAGCAGTCGTTCAGCGGCTTGGGCAATGTCTTTACACTGAAATTGCCGCGAAAGGGAGCGTGGTCTGGATTCACAGTTCTTGGCACATTTATAAATTTACCATTAACGATTTCTCCCAGCCTCGCCTTGCTGATGCCTCCAAAGCAATTGAGCGACTGAGAAAGTCCGGCCTGAGCGCGTGGGATTCTGTGAGCAACCCCGACAAGTTCCTAAAGGAACTGCGCCAGTGATAGCCGGCATTGATTCAAACATTCTGATCTATGCGGGACTCGTGCCCAAATCGGCGTCGTCCTCGGCCGCTTCGCCGGAGCAGCAAGAATTGACCAGGCGAGCGAAGATCCTGTTGCATGAACTGCGCGAGGCGCAGGTCGTTCTACCAATGGACGCCATTGCCGAATTGCTGATTCCCGTTCCGAAATCAAAGCATGGGCTCGTGATAATTGCACTTCGGGAGTTATTTATTTGCCCTGACTTCAATGATCAAGCGGCGTCAATCGCGGCTGATCTATGGGCAAAGTACAAGGGCGTACCTACCGACCAAAAATACGAAAACAAGCACGTTATGCGGGCGGATGCGAAGATTGTCGCCACGGCAAAGGCCGCAGGAGCAACAGTTTTCTACTCGAACGACGCCAATTGTCGCACACTCGCCAATTTGATCATGGCTGGCAAAGAACTGCCAAAGGCCTCGCAAGAGTTGTTCATTGACCAAATTCTCGAAGACGGCATGGAGTCGAAGCCTACCGGCGGCAAGAAATCAAGAAAACCCCGCAAGAAGAAGGCGTGACCAGATTATTCACCGAAACGACGCCGCTACCGGTCGAACGACAATGGGGCGGGAAGCGGCCGCCAATTACACTCGCGTCCGGTCGCGGTGCGAGGAAGATGTTCAAGCTTTGGAAACTCGGCTCCGCGAATTCCTGGCGACCAACTGACCTGACGTATGCCAATCAAAGACTCTCCCCGCCTCTCCGTCCTCGTCGCTGTCGCGCGAAACAACGTGATTGGCAACCAAGGTCAATTGCCTTGGCGACTCAGCGCGGACTTGAAGCGCTTCAAGCAGTTGACGCTCGGGCATCCGGTGCTGATGGGGCGGAAGACCTATGATTCGATCTTGGTCGCGCTGGGCAAGCCGTTGCCGGGACGGGTGAGCTTGGTTCTTTCCAGGCAAGAGGCCGATGTAACGCCGCAACAGACACTTCCCCATGTATCGCCGGACGCACCGGGCGAAGTCATTTATGTTCGCCATTTGGCCGCCGCACTCGCGCTGACCAAGGCGGAACCCGAACTGTTCGTTGTCGGCGGCGGCGAAATCTATGCCCTCACGCTGCCGCACGCGGATCGGCTGTACTGGACTTGGGTGGAAGCGGAGCCGGCCGGCGATACATTCTTTCCCACAGTCCATTGGGACGAATGGCAATGCACGCAAGAGACCCGCTACCCAGCCGATGCCCGGAATCAGTACGATACGACCTTCGCGAATTACGACCGCATTCACGAACCATTGAACGACGACGCAGGATAAGCATTCATGCCCGCCACCATCGCCGACGAACTTCTCAAGCTCAACCAAAAGCTGCTCACCTCCATCGTCAGCGGCGATTGGGCCACTTATGAATCGCTGTGTGATCCCTCCATCACTTGCTTCGAAGCCGAAGCCCGCGGGCAATTGGTCTCCGGCATGGCCTTTCACAAGTATTACTTCGACATTCCCGGCACGCCACAGAAGCCGGCCAAGGTCGTCACCATGAGCCAGCCTCATGTGCGGATGATGGGCGACAGCGGCGCGGTGCTGACCTACGTCCGCCTCAATCAATCGCTCGACGCGGCCGGCGGCCCGCAAACCTCTCGCGTCGAAGAGACCCGCGTCTGGCAGAAAATCGATGGCCAGTGGAAGCACGTCCACTTCCATCGCTCGACGCACACCTGACTGACGGTGCGGCTAGGCATTTCGCGTTGATTGAATAATGACTTGATCTCAGCCGATCAATCCGTCGTAATCGGCATGCGAACC
>JAYTUF010000036.1:0-12087 GCA_043744755.1 Anatilimnocola sp. | reverse complement strand
GGAAGAGACCTTTTATCGCACGCCCTTCGCAATTCCCGGCGGCTGCACCAGCGTGGTGGACTGGAACGCGCAAGCCACTTGCGATCGATTGCTGTCTCAGCCTGAACTCGATCTGTTAGTGTCACGCGAAGGACATCCCTGGACCGGATCGCCAATCAATTCGGCCGCGATCGGGCAGGCGGCGCTCGATGCCGGTTACACCCTCTGCATTCGCCACGCCGATCGGCATGATGCGACGCTCGCCCAGCTCGCGGCGGAGTTTCACGCCGATTTTCTCGCGCCCATCGATATCCACGTCTATTGTACGCCTGCCGAGCGGCCCGGCTTCAGTTGGCATTATGACGCCGAGGATGTCTTCATCCTCCAAACGCAGGGAACGAAAGACTGGTGGCTGCGCAAGAACACGGTGAACCCCTGGCCCTTGATCGAGACCATCCCCGCCGACATGCGCTACGAGCGCGAGATCATGCCCGCCATGCACTGCACGCTCGCCGCCGGCGACTGGCTCTACATTCCCGCCGGTTACTGGCACCGCACGAGCGCGCCGGAACTTTCCACGTCTCTCTCGATCGGCATCCTCTCGCCGACAGGCATCGACGTGTTTGACTTTCTCCGCAGCCAGTTGCTTGATGACCTGCGCTGGCGACAACGGTTGCCGGTGCTAGGGGCGGCGAGTTTGAAGAGTGAAGTAGAACTCGCGGCGGAGTTTGCGAGCCTGCTAGTCAACCTCGCTGAAGACTTTCGTGTTCGCTTGGAATGTAGGTCGTTAGTCGCGGACCTACGGAAATCTCGCGAGAAATAGGGGCCGAATCGTGTAACTATTGAACAGCTATGGTATATTGATGAATCGCGTCCCAGGACGAGAGGTGAGTTATGAAATTCAGCATTCCCGTCGAACGACTGCTCAGCCATTCGCACGATGATCGTGGCATGGATGTCGCCGCGAGTGCCTTGCCGCGAGACGCCCTTTGCTCACCCGCGGAATTGAAGCCAGGGGAGGTTGCACCTGCGACGGGCCGATATCGATTGATCGGTCCGCGGGGAGGCAAGGGAAGGGCGATTTCGGTCGCGAAGGGAGATTGTTTGCCGCCGACCAACAACTCGGGGGCTTTCTATCAATTGTTACAGCAGGCCAAGCGTAAGCCAGGTAACTGAGTGCCCGCATACTAAAGTAGCGACAATTGTTTAGCTACATAATCGATATGCAGTATTTGGCCTGCTAACAAGCCGGTGCCGAGCAAGGGGAATTTTCCATCGTTGGCAATCACTTGTAGCGGCACGACAGTTCCTTGCCATTCGATGTAACAAAGGTATGTCTGAAGTATGACCTTCCGGCCATCGGCCAAGATCGCCTCGGTTTCCACCAATGATTCGAGTTCCAGTTCGGTAATCAGTGACTGGGGAAAGACCAAGTGCCCGTCGAAGGCGGTATCGATCCAAGTGGTGACGCTCACCCCAGGCGACATTAGTCCCTTGCGTACCACAATCGCAAGAAGTGCTCGGTCATGTTCGTCAACGATTCCGATCACGCCTCGCAGGCTCCCAGGTGGAACGCAGCCTCATGGCCGATGCGGATTACGAATGCCTGTCGCTCGGGAAAGGCACGTTTGGCCGCGAGCGCTGCTTCAATAAACGCATCGCCTAAAAAGTATGTCGCAGAAATGGGTTCGATGGCGACAAATCGGTTGGGGTGCGCTGCCTCGAACTCTGCCTTGAACTGCGACTCGTAAATTCGTTTAGCTTGTTCTGCGACGGACATCCGAGTTCTCCTGTGCTGGCTTCACCCTACTCCACCGGTTCCGCTCGTTCAATTGCCAGCAGCGCATCCGTTGGTTTCAGTGTGGCCTTGCGGACAAGGTATTGTGCTTGTGTCTCTTGCTCGCCCGTGAGCGCGTCCGGCGTCGTGGTGCTGCGGACGACTTCCAACACACCGCTAACCTGCGCTTCGGCTTGCGGACCGGCTGCGGCGGCCAGTGCTTTCAATCCCTCGACGCGCAAGACCTGGCCGCGATATTTGAACGACCATTCACCATTCTTTTCGATGATCGTGCCGCGGAGCGTGACGGCCTTGCCGACCTGGTCCGCGAGCTTCACCAGCCGGGCGTTGTTCGCTTTGCCGCTGTTTTCCAGGCGGTAAGTCGTCGTCTTGCCGATGGTGCGGATCACGCCGCGGGCTTCGACGATCTTGCCTTCGGTGCTGCGCGACCAAGGCGTGCCATTATCGACCAGCAGCTTCCATTTGCCGGCCATGATGTAAGCCGAGCCTTCGGCGCTAACGGCCTCGCCTTGCACCAACATCTCGCGGCCAAGAAAATCCGCGGGCGTGAACGGCTGCAGCTTGATCTCGGTAGCTTCAATCACTTTGAACTCATGCAGGAACTGATGTCCGGAAGTTTGCGCCACTTCGCCGCCGCGCTTCAGTGCCTCCGCGGGCACGCCGACGAAACCGCCCGTTTCAAAGCCTTCCAGCTCGAACGTCTTGCCCGGTTCGAGATTGGGAATCTCCTCTCGGCTGTAATAGTCGCGCAGCTTGATCTGAATGAACTCCTGAGTGGCGACGCCGTTGATGCGAAAGACCCGCGCGTTCAGGCCGTCCTCATATCCTTTGCCAGGCCCTTCCACCACCAAGCCCTGCACTTTCACCACTTCACCCAGTGGCGCCTTCAACTTGCCGAGCAGGCGAAACTGCTTGCCCAATTGCTGAATGGGAACATCGACGGCCGGTGTCGCGGGAACTTCGGGTTTCTTATCAAGGGGTCGAGCATCGAAGACAGCGCGTTGAATGCGGGCTGGTTCGGCGGGCGCTTGGGCCTGCGCAGTCGTAGTCGCGAAGGTCAGGACGATGAAGCAAGCAATAGCGCGAAGCATGGCGACGACTCCGTTCGATTTTAGGTTGCTAGCATGCGCGGCGATCCGAATGCCTGCTTAGCGGGGGAGTAGCATAACACTAGCTGCCGCGGGAATAGAAGTTCAGTTTTTTAGTCGTAGGTTCTGCCGAAGAAGAAGCCTGCGCCAGCAACTGCCAAACCAATCACCAGACTCGTCGTATGAGCGCCGCCGATGGCCGGAACGCCCGGAAGTCCTAGGGAGGGACCCAGCACCATGAGCGCGGCGGCGGGCAGTGCAAAGAGGGACATTCGCCAGCCGCCGAAGATGCCGAGCACGATCAGCACCAGGCCGGCGATGCCCGGATTGAAGCTGTCGAACAAGTTGCCGACGACGGGCACACTCAGTGGTTGACTGGCAGCAGGTGCAGCCGTGGCGTTTTGTAAACCAGCCACACTTCTCTCCGCCACCGATGACTTGACGACCGCGGTCGCCGCGTTGATTTTCTCTCGGCTGAGTAATCCGTTCTGCCGCGCCCAAAGCGCACAGCCGAGTAGCAACAAGCAGCCCAGCAAGAATCGAACTTGGGGCCCGAGGGCGAACGTCAGCGGCGAAAAGGCGGTGGAGAGCAAATGGCTGCGCTTCGATTCGATTTTTCCGGCCTTGGCATCGGCCAGCATTTGCTTGATGCGTAGCCGCTTCTTCAAGGCGAGCGCTGCCGGATCAGCGATGGTGGCGCCGGCGGCAGCAACAGCTGGCTTTTGTTCGCGGGCATCGGCCGCTTGATCGACGAGCGCTTCGGCGACGCGCTGGGCCTGCTTGCGGGCGGAGATCAGATCAACGCCTTGAGCTTGCAGGTTCTTCTCTTCGACTTTCTGCAGGTGCGCTCGGTCGCGAGCTTCGCGCAGCAACTGCTCTTGCTGTTCCACATAGCGCACAAAGCCATCGCACCAGCCGCGAAACTTCGGTCGCTGTTGTCCTTTGGTATTTTTGCCCCATTGTTCACGAGCGCGAAGCTTGGCTTCGTAGCCGAACAGAGCCTCAAAATACTCTTCCCACTGTTCGCCGCTGTACTTGGCTACAAATTGCTGGAGCGCGGCTTCATCGACGCCCTTCAAACGCAATGAACGAAGCAGGAGTTCGGCCTTTTCGATTGGTTCCTGTCGAGAGGCTACGAGCTTGCCTTGCACCAGGGCGCGATAAGCGAACGCGAGCAGCACCGACACTACGCCGGCCGCCAACCAGGCCCAGATCCAACCGGTGGCAATCAGCAAGACGAGCAACAACAGCCCACCGACAACGCGGGTCAGCCAATCGGAAATGCGACCCAAAAACAGCCAGCGGCGGAACCGCGTGAACACGATCCCTTGGTCGCTGACCCCACTGATCATAAAGTAGGCCGCGATGGTCATGGCAGGAATGGCTGCAATTGCCGTCGCCCAGCCCCAGTTCACCAGCAGCAGACCCGCCGCGATGACGAGGCAAGAGATTGACAGCGCCATTGGCAATAGCGTGCGCAGTTTCGCGGCCGGCACGTTGTTGAATTTCGCGAGCGATTCTTCCAAAGCCGTGGCATGATCCTCCTTGGGAGAGAACGGCCCCGTGCTCTGAATGCCCAAGTAACCTTCGAGGGCTTTGATCACTTCGCCCATGTTGGCGTAGCGGTCTGCCGGCTTCTTAGCGACCATCTTGAGCGTGATCTCGGAGAGCGCCGGCGGAATCCGCTTCACGATCACTTCCGGCCGAATCACCGGCTCGGTCCGATGCTTGGTAATGACCTCCATCGCCGAGGCCCCATCAAAGGGTGGTCGGCCGGTGAGCAACACATAGAGAGTGCAGCCCAGTGCATAAATGTCCGCCCGGTGATCGACCCCCGCTGCGTTCGTCGCTTGCTCAGGGGCCATGTAAGCGGGCGTCCCCATCGCGACGTTCAGGTTCGTGATCTGCGCCGAGGCCGACGACAACTGATTGGCCGCCGCGATATCGGCCCCGGCCGCCTGGGCTTCGGCTTCATCCATTTGCTTGGCCAATTCTGGTGTTTTCACCAGACCCAGGTCCGTCACCTTCACCACGCCCGCTTCGTTGAGCATCAAATTCGCGGGCTTCACATCCCGATGCACCATCCCTTGGTTGTGGGCAAACTGCAGGCCGCGAGCGGCTTGCAGCACATAGCCGACGGCCACTTCGGCATCGAGCTTCCCTTCCTTCTTGATTAACTCATCGAGCGAGCAGCCCCGCACAAATTCCATGCTGAAGAAGTGAATGTCGGCATCCTGGCCCAGATCATAAATCTGCACGACGTTGTGATGCGTGAGTTGTGCCGCCGCATAGGCTTCGCGCGTGAATCGCGCGATGAAGGCGGGATTGGCCACATACTGCGGTTGGATCGTTTTCAAAGCCACTTCGCGCTGCAGCGACTTTTGATTGGCCAGATAAACCGAACCCATCGCGCCGCGGCCCAGCTCGCGGAGCACTTTGTAGCCATCGATGTTGCTGGGCACGCCGGGAGGCAACGCGGTCGAAGTTGGTTGATCGGAACGCGTGCGATTGGAACTGATGAGCGGCGCTGTCTGGTCGATGGCCCGCTGCGGAATCGTCTGCACGGACGGTGAGGGCGGCGCCGTGGGTTCGGGAGCGATGGTCGCTTCGATGCCCAGCGAAACTGAAAGCTCCGCGGCCGGCGGCAGCGTCTCATCCATCACTGCCGTGGCTTTCAGACTTTGGCCGCTGCTAACCCGCGGCGGCTTGGCGGCGTCAGCGAAAATCTCCAATTCAAACCGCTCGCCACATTTGGCGCACTTCGGTTTGTACTTCCCCGGCTTGGGTTCGCGCAAAGTCATGCCATGGCGGCAATGCGGGCAAACAATCGACATGGCAGCAGGCTCCCAGTGGACGAACTCCGGCACGAGCGACCCGTTAAAGCCCGTGCATGATAACCTCGACGGCAATGAATCGCTTAGAACTGCGAGAATCTAACACTTGGCAGGCGAATGTTGACAAAAAAGTTAACAATGAATACCATGTAAACATCACCCGGGAGCCCGTCGATGGCGATGTTGCCACCTTTTGATGCTGACGGCTTGTTGCCGCCCGGGGATTATTCCGTTTCCATCGAAGCGCTGCGAGCATCGGAATTGGTGCTTGGTTTTGGCGAGCCACTGAGCCAGCCACTTGGGACGCGGCATGGAGAGAACACCTCGTCGATAACCTGGCCATCTTAGTCACGCAACTGCGGGCGGTCGGCGTCGCCAATATTTTCATTAACGGCTCGTTTGTGGAGGACAAAGACCATCCCAACGATATTGATGGCTACTTTGAGTGCGATGTTCAGCAACTAGCATCGGGCGAACTCCAGCGCGAACTGAATCTCCTCGATCCTCATAAGATTTGGACGTGGTCGCCAACTAGTCGTCGTCCTTATCGCGGCTATCCGAAGTTGCAATTGCCGATGTGGCATCAATACCGCGTCGAGCTTTACCCTCACTTCGGTCAACTCTCCGGCATTCGCGACAACTACGGAAACGCGCTTGAATTCCCCGCGGCCTTTCGTCGCAGCCGACGGGACGGGAAGCCGAAAGGAATCGTCAAACTGCAGTTCTAACTAACAGGATATTTTCTCATGATCAGAAACGAAACCGAATACCGCGAGGCAAACGAGCGACTGCTGGCAGAGCAGGCCAGGCTGGATCAACATCGCCAGGAACTGGGGCGGCAGGGCTTTGCTGGGGAAGCGCTCGAAAGGCTCATGGACCCGCTCGTTTCGTTTCACCTGCAACTGAGCGAGGAACTGCTCAGTTACGAGCGGCTGAAGCGCCGCGAGTTCCTGGAATTAACCAACCTTCGCGGGCTGGGGCATGCCTTGATCTGCATGCGAATTGCCAAAGACATGTCGCAAAGCGAATTGGCAGAGCGACTCGGTGTCGATCGATCCCAAGTCTCGCGCGACGAGCGGAACGAATATCACGGCGTTACGTTAGAACGCGTCGCGAAAGTCTTGGAGGCAATTGGAATCAAAATCAGACTGAAATTTGAAATTGATGAACCGGTTGAAGCTTGAGCGTCTACTTTTCAGAGCCATTGATGCTAGTGAACCCGCATCCCCGGCGTGGCTCCTTCATCCAGCGCCAATAGAAAGACCTCTTCACCACCCGGCCCGCAGGCGGTGACCATGCCTTCGCTGAGGCCGAATTTCATTTGCCGGGGGGCGAGGTTGGCGACCATTACGACGAGGCGGCCGACGAGCTCTGCGGGTTTGTAGGCAGCTTTGATGCCGGCGAAGACTTGCCGCTCGACGCCGCCTCCCATGCTTAGTTTGAGCTTGAGCAGTTTCTTGGCTTCGGGCACTTCGCTGGCTTCGAGAACGCGGGCGACGCGGAGATCGACTTTCAGGAAGTCGTCGATCGAGATTTGCTCCGTGACGAGTGGCTCGGCTTGCAATGCAGCGTTGCTATCGGCGGAGGGGACAGCGGGCGCGGTCGAGGCTGGCGGGTCCGTTGCGGCGCCTCCCCCTGAATCATTCAGTGCTTTTTCTTCTTCGATCATGGCTTCGATGTCTTTCTTTTCTACACGCTTCATAAGGTGACTGTAGGGCTGCACGCTCGTGCCGACGAGTGGCTGCTGCGATTGCTGCCAGCCGGTGATGGGGTCGTTGAGCAGCAGGCCCACTTGCTCGGCCAGCTTCGGCAGGATCGGCGCGAGATAGACGGCGATCTGCCGGAACAGATTCAGGCCCACGGTGCAGATATCGCGCACGTCACTGGCTTTACTCGGGTCCTTGGCAATCTTCCAAGGTGCTTGTGCATCGATATAAGGATTCGCGCGATCGGCCAGCTCCATGATCAGCCGGCTGGCGCGGGCGAAGTCGCAGTTTTGATAAGCTTCGGCAATCGCGGTTCCCGCGGTAGCCCCTAGGGCGAACAGGCCGCCATCGTCGGGATACTTTTCGGAGAGGCCGGTCGTCTGCACGAATTTCGCGGTGCGACTCGCGAGGTTCACGACCTTGCCGACGAGGTCGCTGTTCACTTTGTCGAGGAACTCGTCCGGATTGAGATCGAGATCATCGAGTCGCGGGCCCAGCTTGCTGGCGTAGTAGTAGCGTAGCGCGGCTGGATCGAGATGCTTAAGGAACGTCGCCGCGCGGATGAAGGTTCCCTTGCTCTTGCTCATCTTCTCGCCGCCCACGGTCAAGAAGCCGTGGATATGAACTTGCTCGGGCAGGTTGTAGCCGGCGGTCTTGAGCATGCCGGGCCAGAAGAGCGTGTGGAAATATTGAATGTCCTTACCGATGAAGTGATGCACTTCGCAAGCGGGCGACTGCCACCAATCGGCTAGTTGCTCGCCGTGGATTTTGCACCATTGCCAGGTGCTGGCGATGTAGCCAATGGGGGCATCGAACCAGACGTACCAGTAGTTGCCCGGCGAATCCGGTATCTCAAAGCCGAAGTAAGGCGCGGGCCGGCTGACATCCCAGTCGCGGAGTTCTTCGCCGAGAAAGTGTCCCTTCAGGTAGTTCGCGACTTCCGCCTGCAAGTGCTCGCCGGACTGCGTCCACTCCTGCAAGAACCCGTGCAGCTTTTCGAGTTCCACAAATGAATGCGACGCGGAACGAACCTCCGGCTTCGTGCCGCTGAGCGTGCTGACCGGGTCGATCAGGTCGGCCGGCGTATAAGTCGAGCTACACTTCTCGCAATTGTCTCCATACTGATCGGGCGTCTTGCAAACCGGGCAGGTTCCTTTCACGAAACGATCAGCGAGGAACGTGCCAGCCGTCGTGTCATACAATTGGCTGATGGATTTCTCGACAATCAGCCCCGCCCCGCGCAGCTTTTGCCAAAAGATGGCGCAGAGCTCGCGGTTCTCCGGGCAGTTGGTGCTGCCGTAGTTATCGAACTCGATCTGAAAGCCGGCGAAGTCGCGCTGGTGTTCCTCGCTCACCTTCGCGATGAAGGCCTCTTCCGAAATGCCCGCTTTGCGAGCGCTAATCATGATCGCCGTGCCATGCGTGTCATCGGCACAGACGTAAACGCAACGACGACCGCTCCCCTTTTCAATACGCAGCTTTTGAAAACGGACCCAGATGTCGGTCTGGATGTATTCGACCAGGTGACCGATATGGATCGGCCCATTGGCGTAGGGCAATGCCGACGTGACGAGGATGCGGGAGGGAGCGGGCACGAGGGGATCTTTCAATAGGAATTAGCCCGACGCGTAAGCGAAGGAGACTCGCAAATGCGCCTTGCCATTGCTGATTCAACTCGCGGCTCTCCCTTGCTTACGCGACGGGCTACCTGACGGTAAGTTCGCAATTGTAGCGGAGAGGCCACTTACTAGGGAGTCAACCCGTGGGCCGCGGGTTCATTCGGGCCGGATCGATTGGGTTAAGAATTCCGCCATCGCGGCAATTTCGGGGATGCTTAATCTGGCAAAGTGCGCTAGAATTCCGGCATTGGCTGCTTGATTGCCCGCGGCGAGTGTTTGTCGCGGCTCAGGAGCCCCTCGTTTGTTCGCAGGTGTAGCGATGGCATTTCGATCGGCATTCTTCGCGTGGTGTGGTCTGGTCGCAGTGGCCACGAGCGGTCTGTTTACTGGCTGCGGCGATGGCGGGGCACCGGTCACCGCGCAGAATTCGAAGTTCAGGCCAGCGGGTGAAGTGACGAAGCCGGAAGAGGCTGCTGTTGGCTTGCCTCCCGCGGAACCGCCGCAGGGGGCGGTAGACGAATTAAACCAGTTGGATCGGGAAGCGGCGGTTACGAAGCGGAGTAATGGTACTGCGGGATCGACCACGAACCAGCCAGCTCCGGCCACTGCCGAGCAAACAGGTCCGCCAGGAGCATCTGCCGAACTAACCGTCACCACCGAAGTCAAACAAATGATGGTGATGATTCGTGAGCTCTCGGAATCGCAACCGCCGGGCAAGACGCAAGAAGAGCAAGTTCAAAATCTGCTCCGCGCGCAATACATGATCGTGGAACTCTCGTCGCGATTGCTGCAATCCAAATCGCCGTTGGCAGTGTATACCTTTGCGCTTGAAAACGGGAGCCATTCGCTGCAATTGCTCGGCCAAGTTCAAGATCCTTCCGCGCGAACGCGGGCTGCGAACTTCGCCGCCGTCGTCGCCAAGCATCCGAATGCCGATATCGCCCGCCAGGGCCGGCTGCTGCTGTTCGATTCCAACATGGCCACGCAGCTCGACACCGACAAGGTGGATGCGCCCGCCGTCATCAAAGAGGTCGAGCAACTCCTCAGCACCGATACCGGCGATCAGCAGGTGCTGATGCTGACCAGCGCCGTCTGCCAGATGCTGGGCGATCGTGGTCAGCGGGTCGAAGCCGCGAAGGGAATGCGGATGATCGCCGCTGCCTATAAGGATAACCCGGACGAGAAACTGGCCGAACTGGGCAAGATGCAAGAGAGCTCGGCTAATCTACTGGACCTCAATGTGCCCGCGCTGCTGAAGGATGTGAAGGAGAAGAAGCCGGAGGCCGAGGCGAAGTTGCTGGCCGCGATCAAGAGCCTCGTCAAGGACAAGAGCCCCAGCCTGGCCTACATCGACCCCATCATGGACATCATCAATCGATTTGAGTTGAGTGGCAACGATGCGCTCGTCTTGCAGTTCTACGACGTGCTCGATACTTCTTACACCGCCCACGAGAATCCGCAGATTGGCAAGCTGGTCGGCGAGTTTGTCGCCTCGGGCCGCAAGCGGTATGCGATCGTGGGGCAGCCCTTCGAGGTGGCGGCGGTCGGAGTCGAAGGTAATGCACTCGATCTCAAGCCCTATCAAGGCAAGGTGGTGCTCGTCAATTTCTGGGGAACCTTTGTCGGTCCCCGCCTGCGGGAGCTCCCCATCGTTCGACAATTGCATGAAGAGCTAAGAGATCAAGGGTTTGAAATCGTCAGCTTGATGCTCGACACGGATCTCAAGCAGGTCGAAGAATTCTTCAAATACCAGAAGCAGTTGGTGCCGTGGACCAGCTACCTATCACCGGAAGTAGTGAAAGGTGAGAAGTTGGCAGATTGGCACGAGAGCGCCCTGGCCAAGCAGTTCGGCCTGCACTCGGTTCCCTTCTACGTGCTGGTTAACAAGGACGGGAAGGTCGATTCGATTCATCACCATCAACTCGATCAAGAGCGAATGGGTGGCCGGCTGAAGGCGCTGCTGAACTTGAAAGAAGCGCCGACGTTGGCTGTCAAGCCGCTGTTGATTGAGAACCCCACGCTGCCCAAGGCCGCGCCGACGCCGACGGAAGCCCCGCCGATGAAGAAGCAAGGTCGGGTGATGCCGCGATGGTCGCCCGAGCAACTGGATCGACAATTGGCTGCATGGTTCTCGCCAGTCAGTTTGTTTGCCGTGATCGCTGTTGAAGATGCACCCGCCGCGAAGGAAGCTGTTCTCGCAGCCAAGGACACAGCTCCGGCTGAAGCCAATCCTTATCTGGCGAAGCCGGATTTGAACGCCAAGCAACTGACCGATTGGATGGAGCGGATGCTCGATAAGCCGAAGACCATTCAAACGCGGCCCGGTTTTTCGGCAGCCATCGTCGAGGCCTGCGACCGCGTGCTGGCGAGCAAAGAGTCAAAAGAGACCGAGCAACTGGTGGCCATCGAGAACAAACTTGCCGTGCTCCATCGCGCCGCCTGCGCTGGTGATGAAGCCTGCGATAAACAACTGGCCACCTTCGTTGCTCAATTAAGCGACGATGCCCGTCCGCGCGTCGCGCGCGAGACTTCGTTCTTCCAGCAAGAACGCAAAGTTCTCGATGCTTCCGAAGCGAAGCCGGAAGAACTGGCGACGTTGCTCACAGATCTACAAGCTTACTTCGCCAAGGAAAAGCCGGCCTCGAAACATCTGCGGATGGCTTCAGCCACCGTGGACTTGATCAACAAGCTGCCCGATGGCGATGCGCGAGAAAAGCACTTCGCCGAGTTCGGCCAGGTGTTCGCCAAGAGCAGCGACAAGGAACTGGCCCGCTATGGCAAGAAGCTGGCGAAGAAGCCCGAGACGAAAGAATCCGGCCTCGTCGGCAAGCCGCTGGAACTGGCCGGCAATACCGCCGATGGCATGGTCTTCGTCTGGGAGAAGTATCGCGGCAAAGTGGTGATCGTCGATTTCTGGGCCACCTGGTGCGGACCCTGCCGCAAGGAAATGCCGAACGTCAAAGCGCTCCGAGAGAAGCTCAAGGACAAGGGCTTTGAAATCGTGGGCGTGAGCGTCGATAAGGATCTCGAAGCCCTCGATCAATACATCGACGAGAACGAAAT
>JAYTUF010000035.1:0-12109 GCA_043744755.1 Anatilimnocola sp. | reverse complement strand
GAAGCCGAAAGCCGCACCGCCGGTGGCATCGTGCTGCCCGATTCAGCCAAGGAACGCCCCCAGCGCGGCACCGTCCTCGCGGTTGGTCCCGGCAAGCTGCTCGATAGCGGCAAGCGGGCGGAACTGTCCGTGGCAGTCGGTGATCAGGTGATCTATGGCAAGTACGGCGGCACCGATATCGAAGTCGGCGGCGACGACGTCAAGGTCCTTCGCGAAAGCGACATCCTGGCCAAGGTTGTTGAGTAAACATTTCGGTTCCTTCGGACCGTTCAACTTTCAGCACCCATTTTCTTAGCACCATAGACATCAACACATAGAAGGCCCCAGTCGTGGCAAAACAACTGTTATTCGACGATATCGCCCGCGCCCGGATGCTCGCCGGCGTGGACAAGCTGGCAAATGCCGTCGCGGTCACCATGGGACCGACCGGCAAGAACGTCATCATCGATAAGTCCTTCGGCGGCCCGACGGTCACCAAGGACGGCGTGACGGTCGCCAAGGAAATTGAACTCGAAGACCGCTTCGAGAACATGGGAGCCAAGCTGGTGGTCGAAGTCGCGCAAAAGACTTCGGACCTCGCCGGCGACGGCACCACGACGGCCACCGTGCTGGCCCGGGCGATCTTCAAGGAAGGTTTGCGAAGCGTGGTCGCGGGGAGCAATCCAACCGCCATTCGCCGCGGCATCGACAAAGCCGTCGATGCGGCGACCGCCAAGCTGGTCTCGATGGCCAAAAAGGTCACCAGCAAGGAAGAAGTCGCGAGCGTTGGCGCCATTTCCGCCAACAATGATATGGCCATCGGCGAACTGCTGGCCGAAGCCCTGCATCGCGTCGGCAAGGACGGCGTGATTACCGTTGAAGAAGGCAAGACGGCCGATACCAAGGTCGATTACGTCGATGGCATGCAGTTCGATAAGGGCTTTGTTTCGCCCTACTTCATCAACCGCCATGCGTCGATGGATTGCTTGCTGGAAGACGCCTTGATTTTGATTCACGAAAAGAAGATCAGCAATCTGCGCGACCTGGTGCCGATTCTGGAAAAGGTCAGCTCCACGGGCAAGCCGCTGCTGATCATTGCCGAGGATGTCGATGCCGAAGCGCTCACGCTGCTCGTCGTCAACAAGCTCCGCGGCGTGTTGAACGTGTGCGCCGTCAAGGCTCCCGGCTTCGGCGACCGTCGCAAGGCGATGCTCGGCGATATTGCCGTGCTGACCGGCGGCACGCTGATCAGTGAAGATCTTGGCTTGCAGCTCGAAGCTCTGTCGCTCGAACACCTGGGTCGGGCCAAGAAGGTCTCGGTTGATAAAAGCAACACGACGATCGTCGAAGGCGCCGGCAAGCGGAACGATATCGACAAGCGCGTGCAGCAGCTCAAGAATCAGATGGGCCAGACCGAAAGCGAGTACGACAAGGAAAAGTTCCAGGAACGTCTCGCCAAGCTGGCCGGCGGCGTGGCCGTCATTTCGGTCGGTGCTGAAACCGAAGCCGATATGAAGCAGAAAAAGGCCCGCGTCGAAGACGCCCTGCACGCCACGCGTGCCGCTCTCGAAGAAGGCATCCTCCCCGGCGGCGGTGTCGCCTTGCTTCGCTGCACGGAAGCGGTGCAGAAGATCGTCGATTCGACCAAGGGTGACGAAAGCGTCGGCGCTCAAATCGTGCTCAAAGCTCTCTCTTCGCCGATGAAGACCATCGTCGATAACGGCGGCCGCGATGGCTCGGTGGTCTGCGACGAAGTGCTCGAGAAGCCCACCAACACCGGCTACAACGCCCTGACCGGCGAGTATGTCGATATGTACAAGGCGGGCGTCATTGACCCGGTGAAAGTGGTTCGCACCGCGCTCGGCAATGCCGCCAGCATCGCCGCGCTGCTGCTGACCACTGAAGCCCTGGTGACGAATTTCGATAAAGATGACAAGGCCAAGCGAAGCGTCGAAGGGGCGATTCGTTAATACGCGAGAGCTGCCCATTGTCGGCTTTCGCTCCGCGAAAGCACGTCCTTTCGCGGAGCGAAAGGCGACAATGGGGATGGTTACATTTCAGCAGGCCACTTCGATAAGAGGTGGCCTATTTTTTGGATCATGAACTGGTTTGGAAACAAGCCATGCCCACGATGGCCAAGCGCGACTATTACGAAGTGCTGAGCATCAAGCGCGAGGCTTCCGCCAAGGAAATCGCCACCGCTTATCGCAAGCTCGCGCTCAAGTTTCATCCCGATACCAATCCGGGCGATCCGGAGGCGATGGAGAAGTTCAAGGAAGCGGCCGAAGCCTACGAAGTGCTGGCTGATGCCGAAAAGCGGGCCCGCTACGATCGCTTCGGCCATTCCGGCGGCGAGCAGTTCGGCTCGCGATTTGAAAATGCCGACGACATCATGGAAGCCTTCGGCAGCATGTTCGGTGACCTGTTCGGTGGCGGTGGTCGCCGCGGCGGGAAGCGAGTTCGCAAGGGTCAGGACCTGCGCGCGGATGTGAAGCTGGAATTGGAAGAAGCAGCTCGCGGCATCACTAAAGCCGTCGAGTTTCAGCGCAGCAAGCAGTGCGGCACCTGCAATGGCAGCGGCAGCAAACCCGGTTCATCGAAGACCATCTGCCGTTATTGTGCAGGTCATGGTCAGGTTGTGCAGTCGGCCGGCTTCGTCCGCGTGCAGACCACCTGCCCCCAGTGCCGCGGCGCTGGCTCGGTCATCACCGAACCGTGCGGCGACTGCCGCGGCGGCGGATATGTGCATGAACGGGCAAAGCTCGATGTGGCCATTCCTGCCGGCATCGATGATGGCATGCGGGTCCGCATTCCCGGCCAGGGCGAACCCAGTCCCGATGGCGGTCCGCCCGGCGACTTGTACTGTTTCATCAGCGTCCGCAAGCACAAGCTTTTTCAGCGTGACGGTGTGCATCTGATCCTGCAAATGCCCATCACGTTCAGCCAGGCAGCCCTCGGCGCGACGCTGGAAGTTCCCACGCTCGATGGTCCGCACGAACTGAAAATCGGTGCCGGCATCGAATCGGGCGAGGTCTTCCGCATTCGCGGTCGAGGTCTCGCGGACCCGCGGGGAGCAGGCGGCAAGGGTGATCTGCATGTGCAGACCTTTATCGAAGTGCCGAAGAAACTCACGCCCCGGCAACGCGAACTGCTCACGGAGCTCGCGGAACTCGAACGGGCGAATGTCACGCCGCATCGCAAGACTTTTTTTGAATCGATCAAGGAGTATTTCAGTCCCTCGGAACCGCCGAGCAAAAAAGACTGAGGAATGACCATGCCGGCCGAAAATCAGAATCCAGAATCAAACGAAGTCCTGGGCGACGAAGATGCGGCGCATAGCGCGCTGTTCGGCGCTTCACCGGACGATCAGACTGAGCAACTTCAAATCGAATTGAAGCAGTCGCAAGGGGAATTGCTCCGGCAGCACGCGGAGTTTGAAAACTTCCGCAAGCGCAAGCAGCGCGAAATGGAGGAGGAACGCCGCTACGCGATTCTCCCGTTTGCCCGTGATTTGCTCTCCGTTGTCGATAACCTCGATCGCGCCATCGACGCTGCTTCCCAAGCGGGCGACGCCAGTCCTTTGCGTGACGGCGTGAAGATGGTTTCCGCTCTGCTCACCACAGTCTTGCAGCAGCATCAGTGCGTGCGGATTCCGGCCGTTGCCAGCCAGTTCGATCCGAACTTTCATCAGGCCATTGCGCAAGAAGCCAGCAACGAACATGCGGCGGGTATCGTCAGCCGGGAAACGCAAGTCGGCTATAAACTGTACGACCGCGTCATTCGCCCGGCCCAGGTTTTTGTCTCCACCGGTCCTGCTTCTTAGCGCGCCGGTATTGTCCGAGAATTCACATGCCAACTTACGATTATGAATGCGATGCCTGCGGCCATAAGCAGGAAGTGTTTCAAAGCATTAGTGATCCGCTGCTGGAAAAATGTCCCAAGTGCAAAAAGAAGAAGTACCGCCGGCTGTTCGGCGCCGGCGCGGCGGTCATGTTCAAAGGCTCGGGCTTTTACACCACCGATTATCGCAGCGACTCGTACAAGAAGGCGGCCTCTGCGGATAGCAAACCGGCCGGTGACGCCGGTGGATCAACCTCGGCCGATAGTTCGTCCGGAAAAAGTGGTGAAACGAGCAAGAGCAGCGAAGCGACCAAACCAGCCACGCCGGCCAAGTCGGACTCAGGATCGTCATCCGGCAGTTCATCCAAAGATTCTCCCAGCAAACCGGCGAAGAAGAAGGACTAAGCAAGGCCTCGGCATGTCCACCATTCGCTGCACCATCTGCGAACGGCAATTCGATCCGACAGGATCGAAGGCGATGCCTTTCTGCTCACCCCGCTGCCAGCAGATTGACTTAGGCCGCTGGTTAGGCGAACGTTACAGCGTGCCGGTGGAGCCTTCCGACGACGACGAGGACGAAGCTCCGTCTCGTAATCGTTCGTCCGACGAAGATTGAACCCGTCGCATTCATCAGGGCACTCTCATGCACAGCCTGGAACAAATTTCGGAAATCCGAGGCCTCGATTCTCGCAGCGCTACGAACGGTGCGGGCCTGGTGCGCATTCCGCACGAAATGGACGTGCCGATCACGCCGCGCGTGCGGCAATTAATCGACACCGCCGAGTTCCATCGTCTGACGCGCATCAGCCAACTGGGCCTGGTATCGCTCGTCTATCCGGCCGCCCATCACACGCGGTTTGAGCACTCGCTGGGCGTATATCGCAACGCGCTCTTGTATCTGCGGCAACTCTCAGCCGACGAGCGGTTCCGCAGCGCGATCAAGGCCGAAGATGGCGAGTTGCTGATTGTCGCCGCGCTATTGCACGATCTGGGGCACTGGCCCTTTTGTCATCCCATCGAAGATATGCGACTGCCGAGCGTTCCTTCGCACGAGATGTTCGCGAACAGTTTTCTGTTGGAAGGAGAAGTCGCCGACTGCCTGCGCGATGATTGGAACATTCAGCCGCGGGATGTGACGGCGCTTCTCTCCGAAAAACCCCGCGACACTCGGCAGCGGATACTCAAAAGCTTGCTTTCCGGGCCGATTGACATCGACAAGATGGACTACCTGCCGCGGGATAGCTTGCACGCCGGTGTTCCCTACGGCCGCAACTTCGATTCGCAGCGGCTGATTGGCAGCCTGTGCTTGAACGAAGCCGGCGATGGTCTCGCGCTGACTGACAAAGGCAAGACCGCCGCCGAGATGATGGTCTTCGCGCGGTATGTGATGTTCAGCGAAGTCTATTGGCATCACGCCGTCCGCGCTGCTACCGCGATGCTGCAGCGGGGCTTCTATCTGCTGCACGGCGAACTTGATCTCGATGGCCTCTTCCGACTTTCGGAACATGGCTGGATTCAGCAGGTATTGCTGGCTTCCGAGCGACATCCGGCCGCCGACTTATTCGGCGGCCTGTTTGGACCGGTGCGCAAACTTTACAAGCGGATTGCTGAATTCAGCTTTTTTCAGAAGCGGCCTTACTACGAACAATTTGCGCGGCGGCCTTATGCCTGGTTGGCCGCGTGCAGCGATCAGTTGGCCGAGATCTTGAGCCAGCAAATCTCCCGCCGGATCGCGCCGCACGAAATCCTATTCGATGCGCCGCCCATCAAACGGGAAGTGGAGTTTCATGTCGAGATTCATTTCCCTAAAGAGCAGACCTATCGCACGCTGGGTGAGGTCTCGCCGGTGGTGAAGACGCTGGCCCAGAGTCAGTTCGATGATTACGTGAAGCGCGTGCGGATTTTCGTGCATCCACGGCTGATCGACGATCTGAAGCACTTGACCACACTCGATGCAGCACTGGATGAAACGCTGCGGCGGATGACGTAGTAACCACAAGCTGGGAGCGGAGCCGGGTGCAATCTGGGAGGGCGACGCTCCTGCGGAGCCGGGAGCTGCGAGTCAAGGTCGTTTTGCAGGGCCGCGGCTCGGCAGGAGCCTCGCCCTCCCACGGGCAGTTCGGCCCATCCTGCTAGACTTGGACCGGCGAACGATTGCGGATGGGAACTTGCAACACAAGCGCCTGTTCATCGCGCTTGAGTTGCCGGATGACGACCGGGTCGGCGGCGACGGCCTGCAATTGAAATGGGCGGCGCGGAGAGGTTCGCAATCCGGTTGTGAACGAGACCCGGCTGCGCATTTCATCCGGCAGCAAATGCAACACTGCCTCGAACAATGATTCCAGTGGCTCGTCGCCCGCCAGAAACACAGGCCGCTCCGCCGACAAAGCACAAATCAGTTTCTCACGTTCGGAATCAGCGAGCAGCGTGTGTACTTGATTCTGCCGCGTGCTGATACTTCCCGTAGCTCGCCCGACGAGTTGAAAGGCATCAAGTTCCGCTGGCGGGTCACGTCGCGGCTGCGTTCGTCCGGCACTGCGGAAGGCCCGCAGGATCGCAAGCGGATTGGATTGAAAGTGGGCAAGTGCTTCTGTTGGCAAAATAAATGAATGCGTGTAGACCCTGCCCCCACTTCGGCCGCTGTACTCTGCGCCAGCGAGTTGGGTGTAACTGATGCAGGTTCGATCGCTGCTTAAGGCATGCACGTTCACGCTGCTGCGGCTGAGGCGGGTCTCGATCGAATCATGCGCCGGACCCCAATTGCTAAGCTGCTGCGCTGTGTCATCGTCGATACCGCGGCTGCGCGAGCTCAATTGATAGCCGGCCAGCCGTTCGCCGCGGAGGCTGGTGAAGATAGCTTGTGCGATGGGGAAGGACATATGAGGCCAGGGGGTCAGGGATCGGGAGGCAGGTGTCAGGCGAGGGGCAAAGTATCGGAATGCGGATTCCTGATCCTCTGACTCCTGACTTGCCACTATCGCGCCACTTCTTCCAGTAGCCAATGAAACGGCTCGACCACACCGCGTGGTTCGATGCGCAGTGGCACATGCACCCGGCCGCGACCTTCCAGGCGATAGCCACAGGCGCCGGCGACGCCGGCGGCGAAGAAGGCGTGGCGTTTAAAGCGCTCACGGCATTGCACATACAATCCGGGTGTGTGCCGCCGCGCGAATTGCTGCGGGTCATCGAAGCAGTGATCGCATTGATCGGCTTTGGTGAAAACGAGAGCGACGGCCTTGCTCGCCCAGCCGGTCTTTTTGTCAGCCTGCAGTTCGCAAAGATAGCTCAGCAGCTTCATCGCGCGGAAGTCTTCGTCCGCCTCACCGGCCTGGCAGCGCAAGGCGTCGATCATGACGAGCACGCCCGAACATTTGCCGAGAAACGCTCGAATCACTGGGTAAGTGTTGGGATGGTCGATCTCTTCCAGAATCGCTTCGCCGGCCAGATCGGGAAGGATCAGCTCCACCGGCTTGAGCTTCTTCCGCAGAATCTGGCAATGGACCCAGTTCCACCGCTCGGGATCGTTCGGCGTCTTGGCGGGGAACTCACAGCGCGCGAGTGCAGCCATCGTCCGTTCCTGCAAGCCGATGGAGAAAGCGCCGCGAGCCAACAGTTGCAAGTCGTTGCGACCTTTCGAGAGCATATCGGCGAGCATTCCCAGATAAACCGTCTTGCCGGCGCCCGAGGAGCCAATCGCGGCCACCATCCGCGGATGGATCTTTTGCGAGTTGGCCTGATGCACGAGGGCCATCGGCGCGTAGCAATGCCGGCAGAGTTCCGCATCGAAGTTGTTGCCCCCGCCGCAGATGTAGCAGGGGCATGAAACGGTGTACTGCGCGAGGCGGTACGAATCGAGTTCGACTTGTCCGGACGCTCTCATGCGGCGGCCTCCTGTTCTTTGTCAACCGACGAATTCTGATAACTGGCGACATCGCAGAAACCGACGGCGCAGCGGAACCCAATGTTGTGCTTGCGGGCCAGCGGACTCTCGCCGCTTTGAAAGTGCAAATGGCACTGCGAATCGAAATAGGTGTCGAATGCGCCGCCGCGGATGCTGCGCATGGGCGTGGACGTTTCGATCTTGGAATTCGCGAGGTCCCAGACGCCAAAGCTGGTGCTGGTCCATTCCCATACGTTGCCGACCAGTTGCTGCACGCCCCCCACGCTCGCGCCGCTCGGATGCGAGAGTGTGTTGGTCGTGTCGTCAGCGCCGCTGCCCCAGACGTGAGCCAGCGAGCGATCGAGCGCATCACCCCACGGGTAACGACGCTGCTGCGGTGAATCGCCATTGGCAGCGACGGGCCAAGCGCCGGTCTTGACCCATTCTGGATCGGTGGCGAGGCGCTTGCCGGCCCAGCGCCCGAACGCGGCCGCCTCGTACCAACTCACGCCCACAACCGGGTGTTGCTCCTTACCATTGGGCGGATGTCCGTGCTTCCAAAACCGCGGCGCCGAGAGTCCGCTGGTATCGACAAAGCCCAACACCGCCGGCCAAATGGTCGCATCCCACAAGTTCATCTGTTCGTAACCGCCATCTTGCACAAAGCGGAGATAGGCGTCGTTGGTCACGGGAAAGCGATCGAGAAAGAACCCTTCGACATTAATAATCCGCTCACTGCGGGCAAGCTCGACTGCGTCCAAATCCTCAAACCGTCGCGGCCGCATGATGACGGGGCCGCCAGGGACGCACGACATATGTGTGTTAAGCGCTTCCTCGGACGCATGAAGTTGAGTTGCTTGCAGGCTGTTCGCAATCTGTGGCCGAAGCAGCAGCGAGTAACGGCCCTGCGCAATCATTTGCTGCACGAGATCTGATTCGGGCTGGGTGGAATGTTCGGTCGCGGCAATCAAGTTGGCTAGTGAACCGCCGGTCGCATCGGCAGAATTCGGCTGCGCATGCGGCCCGGAAACTTGTTTCCAGGCCCAACTCGGCCAACTCAACCATGGTGAATTCAGAACCATTTTCAACTCCATGCTGTAAAGCTTGCAGGGGCTATTTCTTCTTCCGCCGCTGGGCCACATCTTTTTGCAGCCGGGCGAACTGCGCCATCACGGAACTCATCACGGGATCCGCGGCGGGAACGTCTGCCGTTTCTGGTTGCGCGGTGGCGACGTTCATTACGGCGGCCGTCACTTGTGGGGCTGCGGCTGGCGGTCGTTCAATGGGCTGGCTCTTGCGATGCAGCGTTGAGAGCTGAATTTCAATGACGGACTTGAGTTGCCGCAACTCGTCGGAAACGTCGTCTTGCTGCTGCGAAAGTCGGTCTTGTTGCTCGGCCACTACTTCTTGCAACTCGCAAGCACGGCTGCGGACCAACTCGAGTTCGCTCTCCAGCCGATCGCGCTCGCGGAGCACTTCGGCGTGTGATTTTTCGAGCGTCCGTTGTTCTTGCCGGAGCAATTCGAGTTGCAATTGCAGCTCGTTGAGCTGGTTCGGCGAAGTTCCTGATTCAATGCCAGCGAGTGGAACATTCTGCCGACTTTCGAGCTCGCTAATCCGCCTTAGCAGTTGTTCTCGCTCGGCAGACGCAACTCGTTCAAGTTCGCTTTGAGTTCGGAGTTGACGCAGTTCTTCAAGGGCGGCATCGAGCCGCGCTTCGTGATGTTCCAATTGATGCGACAGCCGGCCGCTCTCCTGCCGCTGCTCGGCGAGTTGCCGGCCTCGTTCGGCGAGTCTCTCCCGCGCGTCGTCCACTTCAGCCATCTTCAACTGCAATTGATCGCGGAGCTGCTCGACATCGGCGAAGACGTCGTTCATCAAACGATCAAACGACGAGCACTCGTCGCGCAATTGCGAAGCCACTGCCCGGAGCGGTTCCGCGGCGACAGGCAATAAACGGAAACTTGCCACGAGAGGCCTTTGCTGGACGAGCATGGAGATAAGGTAGCCAAGTCAGGACGTCGAATTGCCCGCATTGAAAACCTAGGTCGGGAATTGGCGAGAGACGCTGCAATCTCAAAAAATGAAGCTGGAAAACTGCCTTTGGAATCAATGCTCTGATCGATTCGCCAACTTGCGTACTCACGAGTTTTGGTTATCGTAATAAGGAGTCGAGGCGGCAACCTTTGTGCAGATTGTGCTGTTTGTATCGAATTGGAGGATCACCATGATTATTTCCCGACCGTTGCGTGCCGCTGGCCGAAGCTTGATTCCCGCCTGCTTACTGGTCGTAGCTCTATGTTCCGTGGCCGAAGCTCGCGTGATCCGTCGAGCAGCCCATCCAGAAGCAACACCAGCCGTGGCGTCAAAACCGGGCGCAGTGGTTGTATCCTCTAGTCCGGCCATGTGTTGCCCCCGGAACATCTGTTACCGGCATCATGCGGGCTGTGGTTGTTACGACCCTTGCAAAAAAATGGACGTGATTCTGCAAGTCAAGGATCCTTGCGCATACTGCCTGGTCGAAGTTCCGGTTTGCATTCCCGCCTGTTGCACGACGAACCCAACCGTTTGTTGCTATAACGGCTTTCTGCGTCGGCAGGTGGTCGAGTACAGTTGGGCCTGCGGGTTCAAACTGAAGGTGGTATTCGACCGCGGCGGCGATGTCACGGTGCATTACTACGGCGCTTAACATCAGAAAGAACGACCTTGGGGCGGCGAAAGAAAATGCTCGTTCGCCGCCCGTTGCTTTCGCCGCAGGCACTCCTCGGCGAAGAATCGCGCGGCTCGGTCGCAATCACCGTCAGCTGGATGTTGACACTGTTCGCGACCAGCGGCGCGTTGCTCCTCGCCGCTCTCTCCTTTCTGCTCACCCGCTGGCTTCAGATTCCCGCTCGACCGGCCAATGTGCTAACGATGTTGCCGGGGCTGATGACGGTAATCGCGGCCGTCGTTGGCATTCTCTGTCTCATTCTGACCGTGGCCGTCTATCGGGTGCGGCGCGACGCGCCGCCGATCACGATTACCGTGGCGGCCGTGTTCGTAAGCAGCGTGCCGCTGGCTATAATCCTGCTGCTCGCGATGCGCGGGTGATTTATCATTGGGGTGAAGGGAATTGCCTTGAACAAGCCCAGCTTGAGTGTCGAGACCGACTACATCCGCAGCACGCATCGTGAATTCCTCGCGGCGTCGGACAAAGCCCTGCGCACGCCCAGCTTACAGATCATCTTGGGGCAACTGGGCGATACGCTGGGCGAACGCAACCGCGAAGCCTGGCGACTGCTGCCCAATTCCGATCTGGTACGGCAACGAGCCCGGCAGATCAAGGACGAGACACTCGCCAACCTGCACGAACACTTGCAAACACTCGAAGCGAGCGTGCAGCGGCGAGGCGGGCAAGTGCATTGGGCTGAGGACGGGGAAGCAGCTTGCCGGATCGTGGTTGACCTGATTCAAAAGCAGGGCGCGACGCGGGTTGTCAAATCGAAGTCGATGACCACCGAAGAGATTCATCTGAATCCTGCCTTGGCTGCTGCGGGGATCGACACCGTCGAAACGGACCTCGGCGAATACATCATTCAACTGGCCGGGCATCGCCCTTCGCACATCGTCGGTCCCGCGCTGCATCTTTCCGCTGCCGAGGTCGCCGAAATTCTCAGTGTTCCCGCCGGACGAAAGTTGGCCGTCGAGCGCGAAGGTCTCGCTGCATTTGCGCGCGAACAATTGCGGCAGAAGTTTGCCGAAGCGGAAGTGGGAATTTCGGGCGTTAACTTCGCCATCGCGGAAACGGGCACGATTGTGCTCGTCTCGAACGAAGGAAACGCCCGTCTCACTACGGCCCTGCCGAAGATGCACATCGCCATCATGGGGATGGAGAAAGTCATTCCGAAACTGGCCGACCTGCCGTACTTTTTGAAAGTGCTGGCCCGCGCCGCGACGGGGCAGAAGCTTTCGGTCTACACCTCGTTCATCACCGGCGCTCGGCAAGCAGGCGAGACCGACGGGGCCGAAGAATTCCACCTGGTGATTCTCGACAACGGCCGCTCGCGAATTCTCGGCAGTCCTTTGCGTGAGAGTCTGTTCTGCATCCGCTGCGGCGCTTGCCTCAATGCTTGCCCCGTCTATCGCAGCGTCGGCGGTCATGCCTACGGCGGCGTCTATTCCGGTCCGATCGGGGCCGTGCTCACGCCGCTGTATGATGGTCTCGCCGCCAATCATCACTTGCCTCAGGCTTCGAGTTTGTGCGGCGCTTGTCAGGCCGCTTGTCCCGTCAAAATTCAGATTCCCGAACTGTTGGTGCAGCTCCGCGAGCAGATGCATCATGAGCCCGCGCTCAAGAATCGGCTGGAGTCTTTCGCTTATCGCCTGTGGGCCAAAACTCTCCGCAAGCCGTGGCTTTATCGGCTGACAACC
>JAYTUF010000034.1:0-3091 GCA_043744755.1 Anatilimnocola sp. | reverse complement strand
GCGAGGTGTGGGCCTCGACCGTCACCAGGTCGGTGCTCATCAGTTCGCCGGCGGTCAGGGCTTCCAGTGAATTGCGTTCGGGGAAGTCTTCGATGCCGAACAGGCGAATCACATCGCGGTCGCTGATCACGCCGACCAGCTTCTCATTTTCAACAACCAGAAAGTGCCGATACCGCCGTTCGTGAAAATGCTGCACGAGTTCCGCAGCCGTCGTTCGCGTGCTGACGCATTGCGGCTGCCGCGTCATCACGTCGGCCGCGGTCAGCGCGTGCAGCCGGTGGGCGTCGGTCGCTTGCTCGAAGGCGGCGTGCAAGCAATCGCGTTTTTGTTCAGCTCGGTTCACAGCCGTCGTCCGCCCAAGGAGCATTTTTGTCAGGGAACAAAACTCACTTCCCGATGATCTTCGATAGGCAAGCGTAGGTTGATGCTCCCGGAGGGCAAACCAATTGAGACCGATGGCAGAATATTCCTGCCCGTTTGTAACGATCCGCACTGCGTTGACGATCCCTAGGGGCTGTGCTAGTTTTGCGGGTCTTGCCGCAAATTCCGCCCTGGCGTTCTCTGGCTTGACGTTTCGCGTGCCCGCTCTGTCGTTACGAAGACTTATGTCCCCAACCATCATCTATACCAAGACCGACGAAGCCCCCGCGCTCGCCACTTATTCACTGCTGCCCATCGTGCAAGCGTTCACCAGACAGGCGGGCATCAACGTTGAGACGCGTGATATTTCCCTTGCCGGTCGAATCCTCGCGGCGTTTACGGACAAGTTGCCGGAAGCTCAGCGCACCGCGAATGCACTCGCCGAACTCGGCGCTCTCACGCTGAAGCCTGAAGCCAACATCATCAAGACCCCGAACATTTCCGCTTCCGTGCCACAGTTGAAAGAGGCCATCGCCGAGTTACAGAAGCACGGCTACGCAGTGCCCGGTTATCCGGAAATGCCGCAGACTGACGCTGAGAAAGACGCGAAGAGTCGCTACGACAAGGTGCAAGGGTCCGCGGTGAATCCTGTGCTGCGCGAAGGGAACTCTGACCGGCGCGCGCCCAAAGCCGTGAAGGAATACGCGAGAAAACATCCGCATTCGATGGGCGCCTGGTCGCCGCAATCGAAGACCAACGTCGCCACCATGGGCCGGGATGATTTCTTCTCGAATGAGAAGTCCGTAACAGTTCCCGCGGCGACGATGGTGAGGATCGAGTTCGTGGCGCAGGATGGCGCGGTCACGGTACTCAAAGAAAAGACTCCGCTGCTCGCGGGTGAAATTATTGATTCCACCGTGCTAAGAAAGTCGGCACTCATCAAATTCGTCGGCGAACAGATCGCCCGCGCCAAGGCCGATGGCGTTCTGTTTTCGCTGCACCTCAAAGCTACGATGATGAAGGTCTCCGACCCAATCATCTTCGGCCATGTGGTGCGTGAGTTCTTCAAGCCTGTGTTCGCGAAGCACGACGCCACGTTCACAAAGCTGGGCGTCGATTTGAAAAATGGCTTCGGTGATTTGCTCGCCAAGATCGAAACGCTTCCTGCCAGTGAGAAAGCTGCCATCGAAGCCGATATTCAAGCGGCCTATGCAGCCGGCCCCGCGATTGCAATGGTTAACTCGGATCAAGGCATCACCAACTTTCATGTCCCCAGCGATGTCATCATTGATGCCTCGATCCCCGCGATGATCCGCGCCGGCGGCAAGATGTATGACAAGCAAGGCAAGCTGCAAGACACGCTGGCGGTCATTCCCGATAGCTCGTATGCGGGCATCTATACCGCCGCGATCGACTTCTGCAAACAGCACGGCGCGCTCGATCCGAAGACGATGGGTTCCGTGCCCAACGTGGGATTGATGGCGCAGGCCGCGGAAGAATATGGTTCGCACAACAAGACGTTTGAAGCGCCCGGCGAAGGGCAGATTCGCGTCGTTGATTCAGCGGGTAAGACACTGCTGGAACACTCTGTCGAACGGGGTGACATCTGGCGTGCCTGCCAAACGAAGGATGCCGCGGTGCAGGATTGGGTAAAGCTGGCGGTCAACCGCGCTCGCTTGTCGAACACGCCCGCCGTCTTCTGGCTGGATAAGAAGCGCGCCCATGACGGCCAGATCATCGCCAAGGTGGAGAAGTATTTGAAAGACCACGACACCCAGGGTCTCGATCTCCGCACGCTGCCCCCCGCCGAGGCCTGCAAGTTTTCGCTGGAGCGCATTAAGCAAGGACTCGATACGATTTCCGTCACCGGCAACGTGCTCCGCGACTACAACACCGACCTGTTCCCGATTCTCGAAGTGGGCACCAGCGCGAAGATGCTCTCGGTCGTGCCGCTGATGAACGGAGGCGGGCTGTTCGAAACAGGTGCCGGCGGCTCGGCACCCAAGCATGTTGAACAGTTCCAGCAGGAGAACTACCTCCGCTGGGACTCCCTCGGCGAGTTCTTCGCCCTCGCCGCTTCGCTGGAACATTTGAGCATCGTCGAAAAACACATCCAGGCCAAAATCCTCGCTGACACGCTGGACACCGCAACCGGCAAGTTCCTCGAACACGACAAATCCCCCGGCCGCAAGCTCGGCACCATCGACAACCGCGGCTCACACTTCTATCTAGCGCTCTACTGGGCCCAAGCACTCGCAGCTCAGGACGACGACGATATCCTCAAGCAGATCTTCTCGCCCATCGCCGAGAAACTACAAGCCAGCGAACAACAAATCGTCGCCGAACTCCTCGCGGTTCAAGGTAAACCCATCGATATCGGTGGGTACTATCAACCCGACGATGCGAAGGCCGCGGCAGCGCTGCGGCCGAGCGCAAGTTTTAATGAGATCCTTGCCTCACTGGAGGGATGAGCCCCTGACTTCCCGACTTCTGACTTCCTGACCCCTGACCTCCTGGCCCCCTCCCCCATGAAAGCTCTCCAACTCGAAGCCCCGAAACACTGGAAGCAAATCGAAATCCCTGCGCCGGAGAAACCGGGGCCGGGTGAAGCGCTGGTGCGCGTGCATCGCGTGGGGATTTGCGGGACCGACTTGAGCGGCTATCTCGGCAAGATGCCGTTCTTCAGTTACCCGCGGATTCCCGGGCATGAACTGGGTGTGGAAGTGGTTGA
>JAYTUF010000033.1:0-12164 GCA_043744755.1 Anatilimnocola sp. | reverse complement strand
TTTGGCGACAAAAGATTCTCCCCGATCGAAAGATATTATTCGCCAAAGACTCCCGACCCCGGCTTATTGCGCCCCCCCCGGCTTTCTCAAGCCTTGCGATTGACGCCACGCCCAGAGCCGATTTAGCATATCTGCTCCCCGAATTCCTTGATTCCTGCATGTCCCTGCGCGAGAGATTCGTCCGATGAAAGGTTGTTTAGCCCCCAGCGAGATTCCCGGCATCATCGAATCGGAGTACACGATCTTTGGCAAGATTGCCGAAGAGTTGATCTACATGGATTTCTGCACCAAGTACACGATCATTGGCGCTGAGGTCTTTCGCGACGACAACAATCCAGCGGCCTATCTGCTGTTTCTCGCTACGAACAATCCGCAGTTCACGGAAGCGAAACAGAAGCTGTTCTATGCTCAGCTCAATAGCGAAAAGCTCTCGGGCAAAACGCTCAACCGCATCCCGGACTTCATCGTACATAAGACCGCCGAAAAGGCGTTCTACGAAATCAAACCCATGTCCAAGTCAGGCTTGGCCGATGGCGCACTCAAGGTGGGCGTGCTGAAAGCTGTCTACCCGACCTTTGGACTTCCATACAAGGCCGGTAACGTCTTTACGCCCAAGGATCACGTGCTGGCTCAAGCGGGCAAAGCGCTCAAGATCATTCTGAAGGCCGAACGTGTGGACGATGGCCTGATTTGCTATCAAATTTGCTTGGAATCCGAGGGGGTGCTCGAAACCGTCACGGTTGCCATGTTGATGCGCCTCGTCGTGCAGGAATTCAACAAGCAAAAGGGGAACAAGACTTACAAGCCGGTCGAACTGATTCCGGTGTTTCAGCGCAATCCGAGGTTTCATGACATTGCGCGCTTGTTCGGCATTACCCTCGCCGCGGCCGCCACGGCCCTGGCTTGGAAATACTTCTGGAAGGCGGTGGCCGTGCGGTTTGCGGTGCGCGGTTCGGCTGCTCTCGCCCTTTCGGTGGCCGACGGTCCGCTGCCCGTGGGCGAATTGATCTCGCTGGGCATCGCTGTCTGGACGATCGTCGATATCGTCCGCTTGCACGATCAACTGTGGAAGGACGCCGCCGATATTAAGGCCAAAGAGGCTTAAGAAACCCGCCACTACTTCTTCACCTCGACCGGCAACTGATCAATCTTCGCGGCGAGAATAAAATCGTTCTCACTCAGGCCGCCAATCGCGTGCGTATAGATTTCAATCCACACGCGGCGGTAGCCTTCCAGATGCAAGTCGGGATGATGCTGATCGGCCTCGGCCACCCGGGCGACTTCCTGAAAGAACCGGATTCCTGCCAGGAATCCTTTCAGCGTCCAATCCTTCCGAATCCGCTGCCCATCGTGCGTCAACTGCCAGCCTGGCAAGCGTGCCAGTTGCTCCTCGGCGGCCGACCGCGAATAAGGCTCGACGCCCCCTTCGCAAGGTTTGCATTTCTTCTGAGCCAGTTCCGCTGGGGATTGCGTCGATGTGGTGGACATATCGTTTGCTCCGTGAGAGGGTGCCTCCATTATCTGCGGTCCGCGAGCATCAGACGAGTGTACTACTTGAAGATGTGCCATCGGCTCCCTGCGAGGGCGATTGACCTTTTTAAATTTTTGGTTTTTTGCCTCCCACGGACCAGACGTGTCCACTCTAACGCATCTAACCAGGTTGGGAGTTGCGGTTTGGCAATTTGGTGGAATTCTGTCTTGCGGTACGGCAGACGGGACGCCGTTATCAAGCGTTAGCTCGTTTGCGACTTACCTTCGCCCGCCAGGGCTCGCCGTCCCCCGAATTAGTTATTATCAAAATGCTATCGAGTTGTTCAATAATTTATAACCATAGCGTTGCTAAATTGGGCTGTGTCAACGGCTTCGGTCGTGGGCTTGGAGCGTTGAAATCAAGACGTGATTCGTTATCGCGGCCCCTGGCAGCACCGGACGCGCGACCACCCGCTGGGCCTTAAGCTGCGACGGTCGAGCGTTGTTTGCGGCGGGCGGTGCTGGCGTGAGTTGGGGTTCTGCGCAATTTTGTTGCGAAAGGGAGGAATTCGGCGAGCGGGTCGGGTATTATGAATTGACTACAGCAGGGAGCGCTCCGGCGGTTGGTCCCTCGCGGCGACCTTGCCCCTCGCTTGTTTTAAGACTGGATATCGGCCGATGACGGCAAGAAATACGTTTAGCACCGCTGGGCGGTGGTTCCCGGCGGCGGTGCTTAAGACAGCGGTGCTGGGGGGGCTGTTCGCACTCATCGCGGCTGTGTCGCCGGTCCGTTCGCAAGAGGCGACGCAGACCAAGCCGGCGGAAGTGAAGCCCGCCGAAGTCAAGGTGCTGGAGGTCAAGGCACCGGAGAAGAAGACGGAACCGACGTCGGCCCCGGTGCCTGTTCCGCCCCTCAAGCCGGCGGACGTTATTGATCCGAAGCTCGCGAAAATCTTCGCCGGCAGCAATCCGACGGGCATCGCCGACCTGAAATTAATGCAGGAACACATCCGCAAGCTGACCGCCAAGCTGCAGGCCGCGACGGTCGGCGTGCAAGTGGGAGCTGCCCAGGGGAGCGGCGTAATTATCAATCAGGAAGGCATTGTGCTGACGGCCGCCCATGTGTCCGGGCAACCCAAGCGGCAGGTGCTGTTTCAACTGGCGGATGGCCGTAAGCTGTTCGGCGAAACGCTGGGGCTGGACCGCGGCGTCGATGGCGGGCTGATGAAGATCACCGAAGGGAAGAACTTCCCGCACCTGGAGATGGGCGATTCGTCGGCTTTGCGCGTGGGGCAGTGGGTGCTCGCGACCGGTCATCCTGGTGGCTATCAATCCGATCGCACGCCGGTGCTGCGGCTCGGTCGCTTGTTGCATGATGAGAGTTCGGTGCTGACGACCGATTGCACACTCGTCGGCGGAGATTCCGGCGGACCGCTGTTCGATATGGAAGGGAAGGTCATCGGCATCAACAGCCGAATTGCGACGCCGCTGCACGCGAACATGCATGTGCCGGTGAACACGTTCAAAGACAACTGGGACCGGATGCTGAAGGCCGAAGCCTGGGGCCATTTCCCTGGTCAGGAGCCCTATTTGGGGGTTCGCGGCGAAAAAGAAGCCAAAAATGCGAAGATCGCACATATATTCCCCAGTTCCCCGGCCGAGAAAGCGGGGTTTAAGGTGGGAGACGTGATTGAATCGTTCGGCGACAAAGCAATTACGGATTTTCCGTCCCTTTCGAGCCAGGTTCAGGAACGCCAGCCCGGCGACCGCATCAAAGTCAAGGTGAAGCGCGGGGAGGAATCCGTGGAACTGAAGCTGGTGCTGGGCAAGCGGGGTGAATAGCCGGCACGACCTTACACGAATGTCATTTGGAAAAGTATTCGCCTGGCGTGTGCTGGTCTCGTATGATTTGTGAGGAAGTTGAGGCCGCGAAACATTGCGGCGGCGGTTGCGCTGAGCAAGTGAGAGTCGTTCGAGAAAATTGAGAGTCGAAGGTAGAGAGTTGATAATTGACTATCAGGAGTTCGCTTAAGATGAGATTGTCAGCCGGCGGGTGGTCGCGATTCTGCGTGGCGGTTTCTTTGGTATTGCTGGCTTTGGTTCCAGCTTCGCTGGCGACGGAACGCTCGCACGCGAAGGTGCTGGCTGCGTTTCGTGACGTCGTGAAAGACCCCGGCCAAAGCACGGTGCGCGTGTTTGCGGATGGTCGCAAAGCTGCCTTGGGTGCAGTGGTCGGCGCCGACGGCTTCATCGTCACTAAGGCCAGCGAACTGAAGGGGAAGCTCGAATGCCAATTGCAGGATGGTCGCCGCGTGACGGCTGACATCGTGGGCAAAGACCTGACTGTCGATCTGGCGCTGCTCAAAATTGATGTCACCAAGCTGCACACGATTGCCTGGGCCGATTCGCCCAACGCAACCGTCGGCAGTTGGTTGATAACACCTGGTTTGGAGCTCGATCCCGTCGCGATTGGCGTGGTGAGCGTGAGTGCTCGCAAGATCGCCGCACCCTCCGGCGCGATGGGCGTGCAGTTGGATCAGAAGGACGACGTGGCCCGCATCGAGAAAGTAATGCCCGATAGTGCCGCGGAACGGGCTGGCGTGTTGAATGGCGATCTAGTGCTGAAAGTGAACGATAAAGAGGTCAAGGGACGGCAGAATCTGATCGAAACCGTGCGAGCCTTTATGCCCGGCGAGCGGATCGATTTGCTCATCAAGCGCGGTGATAAAGAAATGACCTTGACGGTCACGCTCGGCAATCTGGCCCAACTTTTTCACGGCGGCAACGATCGGGCGGAGTTTCAGAACAACCTGGGCGGTCCGCTCAGTGAACGCCGGGCTGGCTTTGCCCTGGCGATTCAGCACGATACGGTCCTGCGTCCTGCCGATTGCGGCGGGCCGATTGTCGATCTCGATGGCAAGTGCCTGGGCATCAACATCGCCCGCGCGGGTCGCGTCGAAAGCTATGCCTTGCCAGCCACGCTGGTTCGCGAAGTGGTAGAACGGCTGAAGACCGCCGCGGAGGCTGCTCAGAAGAAGTTGACGAACGTCTCGACGCCGGTGCCTCCGGTGGAAGCCAGCAAAACACCTTAGACGTTGGTAACTTTCAAAATCAGTTTTTGACTGCCGCCCGCCTTTGTGCCGGCGCGGCTCTTCGTTCCAACCGACTTCACTTCGATCTTGCCGCCCGCTGCGGCAAATGCGCGGACCAATTGGTCCAGCGAGACGTCTGCTGCTGCTCGCTCGATTTTTGCGACGCGGGGTTGGCTCGTGTGGAGCTTGGCCCCCAGTTGTTTCTGTGAAAGCTTGCTGGAGAGTCGCTGCCTCCGAATCGCGAGCGCGAGTTCGACCCGAGCGTCGAGCAATTGACGCTCCTCGTCGCTCATCTCTAAAAAATCGGCGGCGTCGCCAATTCGCCAGCCTGCCTTTTCAATCTTCTTTTGCTTGTCGGCATTGAGCATGGTGAGGGCCTTTAATGTGGCTGCGGTCGAATGACCGCGGAAAGTCGATCTCTCAACTCAATTCGTCATACATCCTCAATCGTTTTTTGCAACGATCGATTACTTCATCCGGAACCTTCCTGGTCTTCTTCGAATAAACCTCCAAAATCACAATTGCATCCGGATCGATGCGAAAGACAATTCGCCAATTGTTGGCTTCATCCCGGACACGCAACGATCCACAGCGGGATCCGATCGTTGATAACATTTCCGCGTGCGGCATCCCAAGTTGCTGACCTTCTTGCAGGAATCGGAGCAGCATCCCAGCTTCCTGCCTCGCCTCCACTGAAAATGGCGGAGATTTCACTTCTCCTTGTAGCCACACCAACGGCTTGCGAGTTGGTTCCTCCACCACAGGTGGACGTGTTTTGGCCATCGCAAGTTCGTTCCGTCTTGTTCTAATCCGAACTACGACTCAAGGGTATATCGTATTCAATATAATGTCAATGAGATTTACTCGGGCTAACATATTCGACGATTCATCGCGCAACTCGGCTGCAGGCCCGGCGATTCTCCGCTAGAATTGACCAGGCCGCTTTGTTTTCGTTCTCTATTTTTCGAGTTGCTGGCTATGAATGAAAAAGCTGAACGCTTGCGAGCCGCGCTCGCCGATTTGGAGCGCGAGCTGCATGACTTGCAAGACTCGGATCCGGAAACTCGCGCGCTGCTGCAATCGGCCGCGATGGATATTTCGAAGGCGTTGCAACGTCCGGCTATCGGCGCGACTGGGAAAGTACCCGATACGGCAGCCTCCAAAAATCTGCTTGAGCAGAAAGTGCTGGAGTTCGAGGCTTCGCATCCGCAAGTGTCGCTCGCACTGAGTCGGTTCATCGACATGCTGGGGCAGATTGGGATTTAGAGTTCGAGCCCCGTCTCTAAAAAATTCCTGTTTACGACTGGTTCACCTTTTCGATGCTGGCGGCTAAATTAGCCGTCGCACTATCCGGTGTGGGATGGGCACTCTTGCCCGTCTAATGCCTGGAGGGCCAAGCGTGGCCTTTCTACGGGTGGTTGACAGATTGCCATTAGCGGCTAAAACTGATGAGGAGGGGCTTGTGAAAAACTTCACAAGCCATTCTGGAGCGCTGTAAGTTTGCCGGAAGTTGATTTCTGCCACAGACTTGCAACGATTGCGTCCGTCCAGCGACGGACAAGCTGAACATCCTGTTTTTTGCATTCGCCGCGATCCTTGGTCGCGTTTGTGGGCAAAGGCTTGGCGTTATGGCCAAAAAAATGTCGGTTGAAGAAATTCTCGCCGCTGCCCGAGGCGGCGCTGCGAAGAAACCAGCGGAGAGTGCGCCGTCGCCTGTCGCTGCAGATACTCCTGCGCCGGCTGAAGAGAGCGTTCCTGGCGCGCAAAAACCGAAACCTGCGGCCAAGCCGGGGTCGATGAGCGTCGCCGATATTCTCGCCGCGGCTAAAGCCGGCAAATCGGCCGCGCCCAAGCCGGCTGCACCTGCGACTCCAAAACCAGCAGTTGCGGCAGTCGCCGAAAAACCCAAGCCCTCACCACCGAAGACCGATGCCGCGGTTGCGGCCGCGGTTCCCAAAGATACAGCGAGCATCCTGGCTGCTGCCCGCAAAGGCTCAAAGCCCGGTCCAGTCTCGAAGGCGGAAGCGGAAGCCAAGGGAATTGCTCCTGTCCCAACAGGCAAGAAGAAACTCGAAGCGCCGCCAATGCCGGCCAAGCCGGAGTTCGCTCGCGCCCCCCAAGCGGCGACCGCTGCTGATCCGTCGCGCCGGACATTTTTCGCCGCCGCCACTGGCGCGCTGTTTGGTTCTTCGCTCGCCGTTGGTTTCACCTCGCTCGCGATCACGCACCTGATGTGGCTGCTAGGCCTCGCGCGGTTCATGTTCCCGAACATCTTGATTGAGCCGCCGACCCGGTTCAAAGTTGGTCCCCCCTCGAACTTCGGTCCCGGCCAGGTCGAAACCAAATTCATCCCCGAGTTTGGTGTGTGGATTGTGCGGTACGAGTTCGAAGGCCGGCCGATGGTCTACGCACTGAAATCAGTTTGCACGCACTTGGGTTGCACGCCCAATTGGCTCGAAGCGGAGCAGAAGTTCAAGTGTCCATGCCATGGCAGCGGGTTTTATAAGGACGGCGTCAATTTTGAAGGCCCCGCCCCGCGACCGCTGGAACGATATGCCATTAGCCTGGCCGACGACGGTCAGTTGGAAGTCGATAAGAGCCGCACGTTCAATCAAGAGCAGGGTCAGTGGAAGGACACCGCGTCGTTCGTGCCGGTTTAATCGCGGTGAGATCGCCTTGTTGTATTTCAAATTTGAAATCTAAAACCTAAATCCCTATGGCCACGCTCGGCGAAATCATTCGCGAATCGCAGATTTGGAAGAGTGTCTTCCGGCATCCGGCTCCGCTGGATCGCCGCAACCGCATCGTGGTGATGCTGACCAACTTCTTCCTGCACCTGCATCCCGTTTCGATCAAGAAACAGGGGATCGCCCTCAGCTTCACTTGGTGCATGGGCGGGGTCACGTTCTTTCTGTTCCTGGTGGAGACCATCACTGGCGTGCTGTTGATGTTCTACTACCGGCCTACGCTGGAATGGGCGTATACCGACATTCTCGCCCTCCGCGATGTCACTTCACTGGGCATCTTGCGCGAACTCCATCGCTGGGGCGCGCACGCGATGGTGATCACCGTTTGGCTGCATATGTACCGGGTGTTTCTCACCGGCTCGTATAAGCCGCCGCGGGAGTTCAACTGGGTGATTGGTGTCATCTTGCTCTTGCTTACGCTCCTATTATCTTTTACCGGCTATTTGCTGCCTTGGGATCAACTCGCCATTTGGGCCATCACGGTCGGTTCGAACATGGCCCGCGCCACGCCCATCTTGGGTTATGAAGGTCCGGGCGCCATGTTCCTGCAGGTGGACGGCATCAACATGATTACTAATGCTTCCGATGCCCGCTTCGGGCTGCTGGGCGCTCGGTTTGTGGGTGAAGAAACGCTCAACCGTTTTTATGTGTTGCACTGCGTGGCGATTCCGCTGGCAGCGGCGCTGCTCATGGCAATCCACTTCTGGCGGATTCGCAAAGACGGCGGCATTAGTGGGCCGTTATAAGAGTTTGAGTAGCGAACAGTTTTCGGTTCGATTTGATTTGGCGAATGGCAGGCTGCGATGCACGGACACGAACCACCTGATATTTTCATCGGCAAGATTGCCGCCTTCCTGGGTTCGTATTATGTGCTGATGGCCGTGATGAACGGTGCCGTCGCGCTGCTGGTTTGGCAATCGGGGCGCGACCGCGCATTCTTCCGCCTGCCGGTCGTCAAGGTTCCCTTTACGTCGTCGGACGTCTGGCTCATCGTCTCCATCATTTTTTTGCTGATGGCGGCGTTAGCTTATAGCGCCTCCGCGACGCTGGCGTCTTATATCTCCCTGCCGCCGTTGCTCACCGATGCTATTAACCGCGCGATGAATCCGACGGTCTACACGGTGGGTTCGCTCGTATTGGTAACGGTGTTGTTTTTGGGTCGGCGGTTCTTTGTGAAGCCCGTGGTGGCCTGGATCATGCTGAACGTGGCGATGCTGCTGATGGGCATGTCGCTTACCAATCAAAACTTCGCCGCCATTGTGATGAAGCCCGATAACGTGCCGATTGTGGGCCTGATGTTCTTGCTCGGCTTCTTCACCTGGCTCGGCGCTTATCAGGCCGTGCAGAACGATGACCGGCTGAAGCAGGGCTTGGAACCACTTGAAAAACTCGATAACGAAAAAGTGCTGGTCTGGCCAGACCTGGTTTATACCGAACTGATTTGCATGGTCGCCCTGACTGCGTTTTTGCTGGTCTGGGCCATTGCTTTGCAAGCGCCGCTGGAAGAACCCGCCTCGGCGGTCAAAACGCCCAATCCCTCGAAGGCCCCTTGGTACTTTCTCGGCCTGCAAGAGATGCTCGTTTATTATGATCCCTGGATGGCCGGCGTGGTGCTGCCCAGCATGGTCGTCGGCGGGCTGATGGCGATTCCGTACATCGATTTCAATAAAACGGGCAACGGCTACTACACCATTGACCAACGGAAGTTTGCCTATATCACCTTTCAGTTCGGCTTTTTGGTGCTCTGGGTGACGCTGATCGTGATGGGCACATTTTTGCGCGGTCCCAATTGGAACTTCTTCGGACCCTATGAGTATTGGGATACGCACAAAGTCGAGGCTTTGAATAACGTCGATCTGTCTGAGTATTTCTGGATCTCTGCTCTCCGCGGCAGTCGTCCCGCGGCCCCTGAAGGGGCGACGGCGGCAGTCAAATTTGGCTACAACTTTCTGCGAGAGGTCCCCGGCATTTTGCTGGTGATTGGGTACTTCACGGTACTTCCGCCGCTGCTTGTTGTGGTCAGCAAGTTCTTTCAGCACCTGTTTGTGAGGATGGGTTTCATTCGGTACATGGTGATGACGAACCTGCTGCTAACCATGCTGCTGTTGCCGCTGAAGATGGTGGCTCGCTGGTTGTTTAATTTGAAGTATTTCATATCGCTACCCGAATATATGTTGAATTTTTGACGCAATGATTGTGTTTGGTGTTTGAGTTTTGATTGATTGAGTTTTCGAGACACGAGCCGCCGCGGCGGAGATAGCAGTCATGCCCGCAACCGAATCGACCTGGTACAACATGCAGCTGATGCACCGCATCTTCGCGGTGAGCGGCGTCGTGCTGACCCTGTGCACGATCTGGATGTTCTATAAGGATCACTATCGCTCCTGGAAAACAATTCAGAAGACGAATGTCCAAGCCGATGAGATGTTTGCCGAAATGCGCAAGCAGCAGTTCGAGACCGACCAGGTACGGTCTGAAGTCGCCCGGCTGACCATTGACGAAAGCCGAGCCAAAGCACTCCCGATCGGTCGCAAACTTGTCACTGCCTTTGAAAACCAACTGCTGACGGAAGAAATCAAGCTCCCCGATCAAACCGCGCGACTGCAAGATTTAGAGAAAGCTTCAACGACTGCCGCGGAGGCTCGATCCAAAGCCCAGGCCTCCCGCGCCGCCGCCGATGCCAAGCTCGCTGACGCGGCATTACAAACTGCAGCGAAAGACGCAGAACAATCGGCCAGCGAACTTGAACAGGACGCGGCCGAGTTGCGGCAGGAGATCCTTGATACGCTCCAAGGCTTAGCGAATAAGGCCAAGATTCGCGAGTTGCAAAAGTTGCAAGATCGGAAGTTTCAATCGGCCTACGTCGATAAGGCCAAGGCCGATCTCGATATTGGCATCCGTGATACGCTGACGGACGAGATGGCCGCCCGGCAACAGGCGATTGATACTCAAAGGGAGAAGTTCGATAAGCTGAACACCGACTATCAGCGTTTGAGCGCTCATCGCCTGAAGTTGGAAGAGATCTTGCGACAGATCACCGCGCCGGTGGACGCCGCCGCGAAAGCGCTCGCCGATAGTCAGGCGGCGGAGAAGCGGCTGGATACAACCATCCGGGCTAAGCGCGAAGGTTACTTCACGTCCTACAACAGCTTCCCTTGGATTGGCCCCGGTAAGGACCTGCTGAATCTGCCGATTCTCGACGCCTTTGGCGCCACCCGCAAGCCGGACAACTTGTGGAGCGAAGGCTTAATGCAGGACTACAACCACGCCAAGGTTCGCCGCTTTGATCGCTGCACCACCTGCCACGGTTCCATGCAAAAGTCGCAGCCCGGCGAACCCACGTCGCCTTTGTTTACCGACGAAAATCTGTTCGAAGTGGTGCTGACGCCCCGTACCGCCGACGAAATCAAAGCCGCCCGCCTCGCGCTCAAGAAGTCGGAAGTGGACGAGCAAGGGAAGCCGATTCCTTCCAATCTCGACGAGTATCTGGGCCTCAAGTTGGCCGATCATGGTCTGCTGAAGCTGGACGATGTAATCGTCAAGTTCGTCGAACCTCGCTCCCCGGGCGCTGCCGCCAGGCCGGTCGATCCCTCGGGCGCGGCAAAGTTGCCGACGGGCGAAGAGATTCAGCAGCAGGTTGCTACGGGCATCACGCCCGTTTCGCATTCGGCCGTGCCGAACAAAGTTGGCCTGCTGCTGGGCGATGTGATCGAAGCCATCGATGGCAGCGACTTGCTCGGCCAGAACCGCGGCGCCAAGCGGGCCGCGGCCACGCTGATCGATCTGGCTGCCGCCGGCAAGCCGTTCAAGATCACCATTCGCCGCGGGCTGCCTCATCCGTACAACACGCATCCGCGGCTGGATTTGTTTTTGAGCGATTCCAGCCCGCACAAGATGGGCACGTTTGCCTGCACCATCTGCCACGAAGGGCAAGGCAGCGCCACCGATTTCAAATGGGCTTCGCACACGCCCAACGATGAAGTTCAAGCGGCTCGCTGGGCCAAGGATTCCAGTCTGGGTTGGTTCAACAACCATCACTGGATCTATCCGATGTATCCCCAGCGGTTCACCGAGGCCACCTGCCTCAAGTGCCATCACGATGTGGTGGAACTCGAACCGAGCCAGAAGTTCCCCGATCCGCCCGCCGAAAAGTTGATGCACGGCTATCACTTGATTCGCAAGTATGGCTGTTATGGTTGCCACGAAGTGAACGGCTACGATGGCCCCAACAAGCGCATCGGTCCCGACCTGCGACTGGAACCGAATTTCTTCGCGGCGGCTCAGCAACTTACTTGGGAAGCAAACCAGCGCGCGAAGCAACTGGAAGTGATTAAGCCCGTCTCGGACGACGATCAACAAGCCTTGACGGCGATGCTCGGTCAACTCGCCGAGATGACTCGGCTCGCCGGTGAAGTTACCCGGCATCCCGATGAGAACGCCGTCCGCCGGCAACTGTTGGCCATGATCGATGAAGACCAAGCCTCCGCCAGCGGTAAGTTCGGCCAAACGCTCACGCCGCAGGCTCAGAAGCTCAGCAGCCCGCTCCGCGATGTCGAAGCGCCGGGCACACTGCGTAAAGCTGGTCCCAGCCTGCGATTCGTGCGGCAGAAGGTGGACATTGCTTTCCTGTATGACTGGATTTGGAACCCGCGGAATTTCCGCGACAACACCCGCATGCCCCGCTTCTTTGGGCTGACAGATCACCTCAACGACGAAAAATCAAAACACGTCTCCGAGGACTTGGAACCGATCGAAGTCCGCGGTCTCGTGGCCTTCCTGCTCGACCGCTCGCAGAACTTCGAGCCTGTGCAGCGGCCGGAAGGGATCGACGACTGGACCGACGAGCAAATGATCG
>JAYTUF010000032.1:0-3102 GCA_043744755.1 Anatilimnocola sp. | reverse complement strand
GAAATCGGTGCCAACCTCGCTGGCTGGCAGGGCGCACGGAGTTTTCGCCGGCGCGAACTCCCCTACGCTACTAAGGCATATCAGCCTGCGTCAACGATTTTGCCCACAAATTCTGTCCACCCGATTGTCGGATTTAGTCCGGCAGTTCCAATCGTTCGGGCTGCGGTAACGATGCGGGTTGCCAAAGCTGCGCAAGGGATGCGGAGACGATGTCATCGCGGCAACCTGTAATGCCGCTGGCACGCAGCGGCTAGCTACTTGGCTATTTCTGGCAGCGCGAGACGCACCTGCTGAGTGAGTGGTGCCACGAACGGAGCCGCCGTGGCTTGCAACAGTTGCTCTTCCGATTGGCCAGCGAAGTGCAGGATCGACCCCGGCGAAACACCGACGAGCACAACCAGCGAGCCGCATAGCACCGCGGCGGAGAGAGCGCCCGCTCCACCGGCGGCGGGAACCTCTTCGGTCGCCGGCTGAAAGAACATGACGCTAACGATGCGCAGGTAATACGCTGCTGCAACCGCCGCATTCAGGGCACCCACGATGAGTAAGAACAGAAAGCCGAGCGCCACTCCGCGATCGACTTCCGCCAGCGCAATCTGCAGCGCACTGCCAAACAGCATGAACTTGCCCCAGAAGCCGGCGAGGGGCGGCAGTCCCGCGAGGGAGAACATGCAGACGGCAATCACCGCCGCGGCCACCGGCTGGGATTTGCCGATCCCCGCCAGTTCATCCACCGTTTGCAAGTCCCGCCGCTGCGAGCCGAGATAAGCCAGCGCGGTGAAGGTTCCCAGCGAGGCCAGCGAATAGACGACCACATACAGGACCATCGCCGTCACACCGCTGTTGGCGTTCAGTTGCGGCATGGCGACTGCGCCTTCCGCCGCCGCGAGACCGAGGAGCAAGTAGCCGCCGTGAGCGATGGCCGAGTAAGCCATCAGCCGCCGCACGTTCCGTTGCCACAAGGCGCACACATTGCCGATGGTCATCGTGATGATGGCGAGGACCAAAGCCAGTTGCCAGGCATACTCCGCCGCAATCGGCAGCCCGATCACGATCAGCCGAATCGCGCCGACAACTCCCGCGATCTTCGGCGCGACCGCCAGCAGCCCCGCGTTGGCGTTCGTCGTTCCTTGATAAACGTCGGGCGCGTAGAAGTGGAACGGCGCGGCGGTCAGTTTGAAGCCGAGACCGGCGAGCAGAAACACCAGAGCTAGTGGCGCGAGAGCGAGGAGGGCTTTCAGCGGACCACTGGCATCGGCGGCGGAGTTCTTCTGCAGAACTTCATGAATGCCCGGTGCCGACGTGGTTCCTTGAAGCGTTGTCGTTCCGCTCATGCCGAACAGGAGCGCCAGCCCCAACAGCAGCAAGGCCGACGAAAATATGCTCAAGAAAAAGTACTTCATCGTCGCTTCGGCCGATGCGCGATCGCGGCGACCAAGGAAGAGCAGCACATACGTCGGGATCGAAATCAGTTCAAACCCCAGGAACAGCAGCACCAGCTCGTTCGCGCCAGCGACCAGCATCAGGCCGACGACAATCAGCATCAGCGAGCCGAGATATTCCGTCGCCAGCAGCTTATCGGTCTGCTGAGAGGCCACGAGCGTATACGAAATGCCGAGCAGGATCGCGAGCAATCGCAAGCACAGGCTCATGCCGTCGGCGCTAATCGGTCCACTGAGGATGGCCGCTTCGCTGCCGTGGCTGTAGTAGAGCGTCAGCACTCCCGCGCCCAGATACGACGCGAGCGCGACGAGCGACCAGGCCTCGCGATTGCGATAGAAGGCTCCGCCGACGTACAGCAGCGTGGCCACGGCGATCAGCAGGATTTCCGGACCCAGGAGGCCCAGCGTGCGAGCTTCAACGTACACGGGCAATCGCCTCCGGAGTTTGTTTCGCTGGAATGGCTGCCCGCGGTTCGGTGGCCTGGTAAGGCTGCCCCACTCGCGCGGCCGCCTGTTCATAGGCTTGCTCAATCGCCGGCGCCATGGGTTTCAAAAAGTGTTGCGGCGCGAGACCAATCCACAGCGCGAGCACCGCCAGCGGCACCAGGGCGGCAATCTCCCGCCAGTTCATGTCGTCAACTGTGTGATGTGCCGCTTCGGCAGGCTCTCTGAGGGGTCCAAAGAACACCCGCTGCACCAGCCAGAGCATGTACCACGCGCCCAGCGCGACGCTACTGACGGAGAGGACCGAAATGATCATCCACTGCGTTCGCATCACTGAAGGGGCCTGCGCGAACGCCCGCTGAAACATGCCGGTGAGGATCATGATCTCGCCGGCGAAGCCATTCAGCGCGGGAACGCCGATGCTAGAGAACGTGAAGAAGACCATGAAAAAGCCGAGGAACGGCGTGCGATAAGCGAGGCCACTCAGATCGGCGATTTGCCGCGTGTGATACCGTTCATACACCATGCCCACCAGCGCGAAGAGCGCCCCCGTGCTGATGCCGTGGTTCACCATCTGCAGCACGCTCCCTTGCACGCCCAGCGGATTGAGTGCGAATAATCCCAACATGCAGACGCCCAAGTGGCTGACCGAGGAATAGGCGATCAAGCGTTTAATATCGGTCTGCGCGAGCGCGACCAAAGCGCCGTAAATGATCCCGCCCACCGACAGCCATAAGAGTGCGGGCACGCAATAGACCGTCGCATCCGGCAGCAGCGGAATGCTGAATCGCAGAAATCCATACACGCCGATCTTGAGCAGAATGCCGGCCAGGATCACGCTCCCCGCCGTCGGCGCTTGGACGTGGGCGAGAGGCAACCAGGTGTGCAGCGGGAAGAGGGGCACTTTGATCGCAAAGCCGGCGAACAGGGCAATGAAGATCGTCAACTGCCAGCCCGGCGGCAGCGGATGGTTCTGCATCTGCAAGACCAGATCGGCAATATCGAACTGCAGCACCTTGTTCGGCACCGTCTGCTGTTGGTAATCCCAGATCACAATCGCCAGCAAACCGAGGAACGTCAACATGCTCCCCGCGAGCGTGAACAGAAAGAACTTGATCGCCGCGTACCGCCGCTCTTCGCTCCCCCAGATGCCGATCAAAAAGAAGAGCGGGATCAGCGTGAACTCGAAGAAGATATAGAACAGCAGCAGATCGCG
>JAYTUF010000031.1:0-12188 GCA_043744755.1 Anatilimnocola sp. | reverse complement strand
AATGATGGTCTGAATATGTCCTGAAGAATCCTGCGCAGCGAGAGGCAGGAGAAGGCATCAACCGCCGGCTGCGGAGATTGGCCCACTTTAGCAATTGATTTCAATCGATCCCGGAGGGATCAAAGCCATTAGCCCCAGGTTGAGCGCAGCGACACCTGGGGTTGCCGAGGCGAATTCCAATTCCGATCCCGAAGAAATCGCAGTATCACGGCGCTGCGATCCCTTCGGGATCGATGCATTCTTTTCCCGGTTTTCCCCGGGTATCGGCTAACGCCTCAACCCGGGGCTAAAGGCTGCGAACCCTGCGGGTTCAAGACGCGTTTCGCTAAGTGGCCACGGCGCGAGGTCAAGCGCCAGCCGGCGCGGCGGAGGAGCGTCAAGGCGGTGGCGATGGCGAGCAGAGGCGTGAAGCTCAGCATGTAGAGGGGCGTGACGCCCGGAAAGCCGAGGAAACCTTCGTACAGCCAGTACATTCCCGCCCCGACGAGAATGCCCAGCAAAATCGTCGTGAGCCAGCTGAAGAACAGGCTCCTGCGACATAAGAAGAGCGGCAACATCACGAGCAGCACGAGGGCAGCGAAGGCCCAGCCGACGAGTACGAAGATCAGATCCAGGTCCTGTGACACATCGGGAATCGCCCGCGCGGCGGCAACCGAGATGGCGACGACGGCGGTAGTTGTCAGCAAATTGAGAATCGATAATTTGGTCTCGGCGGGGGCCGGCTCGTCCTGCGGTCGTGCGCGGACCAACCGCCAACCGAGAACCAGTCGCGCAACCCAGAGGGGAAATTGCGTCGCCAGCGCAATGAGAGGAGACAAGCAGGCCACAGTGACCACCACTTGTTCCCAGTGGACGCTAACCCGCGTGCCCTGCGTCTGCACATGACAATAGCCCAGCAGCCAGCAGAGATAACAGACGAGAGCAACGCACCAGGCCATTGCCAACCGCTTCTCGAATGGTTCGCTGATGAACACCAGCCCCAGGTTCAGCAATCCAATCTGGGCCACGATCAGTCCAATCGAGCCGTAGTACAAAAACTCCGTCCCCGATTTATATCTCAATTCGCTCACAAGAGAAAAGGCGACATCGGCCAGCGTGCAGGGCAGGATCACCATCAACAGCGGCCACAGGCGGAGTTGAAGAGGCGGTGATTGGCGACGTATTCACGCACTCGGGGAAAGGCAGGCGGGCGTGCAGACGTGTTGGCCATTGGTGTGCGGATAGAATTGCGTCGCGTGCGGGCAATTGGAATGGCACAGACCTGGAGGTCTGTGGCCACGGCGCTCGCTACTGCACCGAACGCATGTATTTCAAAAAATCGGTCTCTAGCTCTTCCAGACTCTTGCCGAAGAGCTTGAGAAATTGTTCCTGCCGGGCGGCGGGCTCTTGCATGACGAGAGGGGTTTGCTCGGATAGGACTTTGAGATACTTGGTGTAGGTCTCACCCTCGGTGCGGATCAAATAATAGTTGAGCGCCCAAGCTTCGGAATAAGCATCGCTCATCGTGGCCGGATCGCGAAAGCGTTTGTCCTCGCATAACAAATGTGCCAATGCGCCGACCTGACGGGTTCTTAGATACTTCCGGAAATTGATCAGATTGAATCGGTTCACGGCGCCGACATTCCGCCAGCCCTTCGCGTTATCGAGATCGGGCGTTTCAAAAAACACGGCCAGGCCTTCGCTGACCCAAAACGGCGTATCGGTGAAGCGGTTTTGCAGGCCGCTGTTGAAAGCCAACTGATGCGTTGCTTCATGCACGATCGTGGCGACGTTTCGTTCGGCATTTGGCTGCGACAACACGTGGCTGATTCGCGTCTGCGAGTTGCGATCGCCCACAAATCGCAAGTCTTCGACCCCGGTCAGGTCATACATGGTCACCAAATTCGAGTGCAGGCTGTAGTAGCCCATGATTGTGGTCGTTGAGTCTCCTAACTCCGCCCGCGCGTATTGTTCATAAGACCGCCGGGTATCAAACACGATAGCCGCCAGTGGAAACTCTGGCTCGTTCAGTTCCGCGCCCTTGCCGGGCCAATACTTATAGAAGGCAGCATACAGCCGCTCATATAAGGCTCCCACCCATTGGGCGTAACCAATTGAGGTGTTATAGCAAATCAAATAATGCTTGGTCTGATGAACCTTGAATCCCGCCGGCAAGGCCTCGAGCAGTTGTTTGATATACTCGCTTCTGGTGAGGGGTTGAAAGAGTTTGTCGTCCGCCTTGCGCGCGGTGATTTCCTCTTTGGGAATCGGCCACAGCTTGCCATCGGGCGTGAGCAGCAACACGCCGCCATCCTCCGCTTCGACCAGCACCTTCCCTTTAAGAATCCGCACGCCGCCGGCTTTTTTCAGCGAGAATTGCTCAACCGCGGCAGCTTGTTGGAACTGTGATATGCAGGCAGAAACGAGGCTGCAAAGTATTAGCAATCGCAAATAGGGGAGAACGCTCGCGCGCATGAGTATTTCCTGGCTGGATTTAGCCCCACATCGATTTTGGATCAGTCGCTGGGCGCTGATTTTTGCGATGTTTCTCGCGACCGCTGGGCTTGTCCCAGCGGGGCGATCACTGGCCCGCTACCATTTGGAGCTTTCGTCGTCCGGGCGACCACCGGCCTTGTGCCGGTGGGGCCATCACTGAAGGGCGACGTAGCCAATCAGTGATCGCTCCACGGGGGCGAGCCCCGTGGTCGCGGAGTCTCATCATGATGCATCGGTAGCTGACCAGTGATCGCCCCGCCGGCACGAGGCCGGCGGTCGCGAGGAGTACGCACATCGCGAAGCGATTGAATCGACTATCGCCTAGTATACTCCGCCCCGATATCGCGGCGTGGGCGCTTGCCCGGTTCTTGGGGCTGGCGTCCCGGGCGTCGAATTACCAGGTGAAGAATAGCTGGCCGGCGGCGCTTGACCCGGCGGCACGAAGTTGGGATCGGCAATATCGATCAGCCGGTACTGGGCCAGTTGATCGCGAGGGAAGGCGAATGTGGACTCGCCCGTCGTGAAGGGCTGATTGACGGAATAACGGGGCACATCGAGCTGTACCCGCATGTCGCCGGCGGGAACGTGCAATTCAATCCGGTGCGGCAACGTCACGCCGTCGAGGGCGTAGTGCCGCTGCTGCGAGAGGCGGGCATTGAGCATCGGCCGGCCGGCGGCGTCCGTGATTTGCTGTTCCAACAAGTAGCCATGCCGGTTGTGAATCTGCAGCGTGCGGGTGAATTCACCAGCGGGCGTCACTTGCCGGCAAACGAGTTGCAGCCGGTCTTTGCCCGCGGCAATGGGTTCACCAATGACCTGGTCGGGAGTGATTTCTAGCAGCCCCAGCGCTTCGACGAACATCGCCGGATCGATAGCGAGCCGTTGCCGCAGCGGACTGTTCGCCAGGCGATCGTGCCGCGCGAAGAAGACATCGGGCGGACTGCTTTGCGAGGTCCAAAACCAGAGGAGTTCCTCATTCGATCCCATGTCCACCAGCGGACCGAGCAGGCTCGAGGCGGCCTTAAAGCGGAACTTGCCGGGCCGTTCGAGCGACAGATCGGTCGGGATGGACGGGACGCCGGCGATCGAGACGCTCGCCCCTTGCGTCTGCAACGTCCGCACGCGATTGGCGCTGATGCCGATGGCCGCGACCAGTTCTTCCTTGGGCGGAATCGACGAGAAGAGCACAGGCGGAGCATCTTGCTGCCGCTGTTGCCAGGGGGAGGTGATCCCCTGCCAACCATTCCAACGGCATCCCGGCGCGCAGGTTGCCGCGAGACAAAGGAACAGCAGCTTGATTCGGGCGCGGTTCAAGGTTGCATCCTTGCAACAGTATTGGTGAGGTCTTTTTTAGTGACTTTTAGTGACTCGATCCAGGCTGCTGTAACAACTGCGCCAGTTGTGCTTGCAACTCCATGGCCCGCGCTGCATCCGGCAGCACAACGGCCACGCGATACTGAACTTCCTTCCGCGCACAATCGAGCACCTGCACGGTTCGTCCCGCGGCATCCGTCTCTTCCGCTTCCAACCGCAACACGCGGCGGCGCACCAGGAGCAAAGCCAGCACATATCGCAAATCTTCTCGCGTGGGATCGCTTTCCAGGCTCTCGAAAAAATCGAGCATCACCTCGTGCGGCGCCCACTGCGGCTTGCGAGCGGTCGCGTCGGCCATGATCGACTTCCACCAGCCCAGCGCGTTCTCGGGCGGGGCTTTCCACTCGGCCACTGAATAATCCCGCCGCAGCACCTGGCCGCCGCTGGGAATCAGCACCGAAAAAAACGTCTCGCCCGGCTGCAGTTCGCGATCGGTCGCGGCGCAGCGGCGGGTGCAACGAGATATTTCGTAGTCGATCATCAGAGAGTCGAGAGCGGTACAATAGGGTAGGGAGTATGCGGGCGGCGAATCGTAGAAGAAATCCGCCGCGGCGGCAAGACACAACGATGGCAGTTTCACCGCTGGCAACACGCGTGCTAGCGATTCGGGACGACGGCAGGGAGTGACCATGAGTGTAGCACCACACATCCTGATGTGTCCGCCCGACCACTACGGCATTGAGTATGAGATCAATCCCTGGATGAGCCGCAGCCGGCAAGCTGATCAGGAGCTGGCGATCCGGCAGTGGCACGATTTGAAAGGGCTGCTGGAGCGGCTCGGCGCGACGATTTCATTGCTGGAACCCGTCGCCGGCTTGCCTGACCTGGTCTTCACCGCCAACGCCGCTTTGATCCATGGCCGGCAAGCCATCCTTTCTCACTTCCGCCCCGAACCACGGCAAGGCGAAGAACCGCTTTGCGAGCGCTGGCTCAGCGAGCATGGCTTTGCCGTGCAGCGGTTGCCCGACGGCCGATTCTTTGAAGGGGCCGGCGATGCCCTCTTCTGCGGCGAGACGTTGCTCGCCGGCTATCGCATCCGCAGCGACATCCACAGCCAGCAACTCGTGGGCAAGCTCGTCGATAGCCGGGTGATTCCGCTGGAGCTGGTCGATACGCATTACTACCACCTCGACACCTGCTGCTGCCCCCTCGCGCCGGGCGAGGTTGTCTGGTTCCCAGGTGCTTTCGACGACTACGGCCGGCAAGCGATTCGCGAAGTCGTCCCTCAACTGATCGAAGTCTCCGCGGACGAAGCCCACGGCTTTGCTTGCAACGCCGTGGTGGTGGGCAAGCATGTCGTCACCAACACGGGCTGCCCGAAACTGCATCGCGACCTGTCCGCCGCTGGCTACACGCCGCACGAAACGCCGCTGAGCGAGTTCGTCAAAGCAGGCGGCAGCGCGAAGTGCCTGACGCTGCGGCTCGATGGGGAAGAGGCTGCCGCGTGGAAGTTGGAGTTCCGCCTTTAGGCGGTCGCTGGAGAAAGTATCAAATCCGTTCCAGCGCATCCAGCCAGCGAAACAGAAACGCGTCATCGGCGGCGGTGAACTCGCGAACGGTCTCACCCAGGCTATGCACCGTCACCGGGAACTTGGCGGTTTGCAGCCGGGTGGTGAGGCCTTGGAGGGTGGTCTTGGCGGGGGATTTCTCGGCGGAGGCGAGGAGGATGGCGAGGCGATTGACGGGGTCGGTCTCCGGCATTTTCATTCTCGCGGGGGGCGTGGCTTCAGTCGCGGCCAGGCCGCGGAAGCGGTCGCGATGTTCCAGCGCGGTGAGGAAGGCCATCGTGCCGCTCGACTCGGCACCGAAGATCGCCACGCGGGTCGGATCGACCGTGTAGTGCGAACTCAGGTCGTCGAGCGTTTTGCGGATGAAGGCGGTCTCGGTCGGGTCCCACTTCTTAGCGTCGGCTGACTGGGGCACGAGGACGATGACCTGGTTCTGCTCCGCGAGTGACTTCCAGCGGCTGAGCAGTTTGTCCTTCTCAACCGCGCCGGGCGGTGGCAGATAGACCAGCACGCCGTGCGCGACCTGCGGATGATAATTATCGGGGACAATCGCCAGACACAGGTTTTTCTCTTCGGGCAATTTGATTTCAATGATTCCGGTGGCAGGCTTCTCAGCAGTGGGCGGCAGATCGCCACTGACCGCGGTGGGCAAATCCTGCGGAACATCGGCAGTCAGCTTCGCGAGACTAAGCGTGGCGGTTTGCTCTTGATCGCCGCGCAGCCATTTCAGTTCGATCTTATTGGCTGGATCGAGGCTGCTGATTAGCTGCTGCAAGGCGGCGGCATCCGTCACTTCTTTACCAGCGACGAAAGTAATCCGGTCGCTGGCTTTCAGTTCAGCCATTGCTGCTGGCGTGCTGGGGAAAACGTAGCGAACCGTCACGCCTTTCTCTTTACTGCCGCGCATGGGCAACACGCCCAGGAGCGGATGTTCATAAGGAGTGAGGACGTCGGTCAGTTCCGCTTCGAGCTCCAACTTCTCATCTTTCTTATCGACTTTGCGGGTGACGGTCAGCTTCACTTTCTCGCCTGCATATTTCGGGCCGAGCGCGTGCTTGAGCTGCGCTTGGCGGACGATGGGCGTGCCGTCCATGGCGATAATGACATCGGCGGGCTTGAGACCGGCCTTGGCGGCGGGCGAGTTCGGCGGGACGGCCGCGATCTCGGCGGGGAGTGCGTAGATGTCGCCCGGCTTGAGCGAAATGCCCAGCAGGCCCGGATGCAGATCCTTGCCCGCTTTGAGCGTGGCCAGATGCTGCTGAATATCGACCAGCGGCACCGCGAAGCCGATGCCCGAGTCGTACCACTCGGCCCCGGCCAACTCGCCCCCTTGGCCTTGCGGCGAAAGCGGCGCGAGGACGCCCAGCACGCGGCCTTGAATATCAATGAGCGGCCCGCCGTAGTTGGTGGGCGAAATCTTGGCATCGGTCTGAATCGCCTTGCTCCAAATCCGCTGCGACGCGCTGAGGATGCCCGCCGACATGCTGAACTGCCCCACCTCAAACGTGCGACCGATCGCGATGGTCCACTGCCCCACCTGCATCTCGCTCCGCGGCACGGCCACGGGAACCGGCAGCTTCTCGGTGGTGTTCACCTTGAGCAGCACCAGCATCCGCGCGTGATCGCGGGCCACAATCGTCGCCGCGGCGCGGGTGCCGCTGGGGAGCGTGACCAGAATCGAAGTCGGCTTTTGCACGAAGCTGAAGGCGCTGGAAATGACATAGCCGTCGTCGCTCACAACGAGGCCCGTCGTTGGTCCCGTCGCGACCAAGAGCTTGCCGACTTTTTCCAGGCCACCGACGGTTTCAATTCGCACAACCGACGGCGCGATCTTGGCGGCTGCGGCGGTGATCGCCCGTTCTTCGAGCTCGAAGACGTCTTCGGCTTGCGCGAAGGCGAGCGAACTGCTCAGCAGCCAACATAGGATGCAACCGTACAGAGGAAGGTAAAGTTGGCGGTTCATTTGAGTCCGACGTCTTTCTTCGATAGCTCGCCAATTTGGCTTTCCGTCTGTCGCCCTTACCAGGGCTTCGATGCTTCTTACTGTAAAGGTCCGCAAATCTTCTCCAAGCCCTGGTAAGGGCGACAGTCGGGTGGGCACGGTTAGTAGTTGAATTGTGATCTCCGGAAGACTGAATTCTGGCGAATTCAGCTACTTCAATCCGCTTACGGTTCGAGTGTCAATTGCACTTCAATCAGGTCTTGCCCGCGTTGAATCGTCAGGCGGACGGGATCGACGCGATCGATGAAGGTGAGTTCTTCCAGCACCTGCTTGTGCGAGGGGACGAGTTGCTCGTTGACGAATAAGATCAAATCGTCCGTGCGAATGCCGGCTTTGGCTGCCGGCGATGTGGGACGGACCGACTCCACGAAGGGCGGCGTCTTGGCCAGAAAATCAGGAACCAGTTGCACGCCGAGCATGGCGAGCGAATGAGCCTCTTTCGGCTTCTTCACCGTTTCGTCGCGGGTCGCGGTGCGAAGCTTACCGGCGCGAATGTCAACCACGGCTTGAGAGAGTTCCGCAATCGGAATCGCGTAGTTCAGCCAGGTGTTGGTCTGCGAGTTGCGCAGTTCCTTGCCTAGCAATCCCGCCAGGCGACCTTTCCCATCCGTCAATGCTCCGCCGGCAGCGCCCGGGTTGTTGGTCATTGCGTCGAGGACATAGACCTTGCCGCGATAGTTGGTCTCGAACGCGCCGCGGCGGGCTGCCAGATCGCTCTTGGCGGCAACGATGCCGCGGAGGACGCTGGTCGGTTCATTGCCGGCCGCGACACCATACAGATTGCTGAAGGCGAGAACCCGCTGACCCGCTTCAAGTGGCACCGCTTCATCCAGATTGAAATGCGGCAAATCCTGAGCGTCGATCTTGAGGACCGCTATTTCGAGGCGGGGGTCCATGCCCACGACTTCGGCGGGCAACTTGCGGCCATCATCGAGAGTAGCGGTGATCACGTCGGCATCGAGCACATAGCTCCAGGCCGTGAGGATGTGCCCTTCGGCGCTGATCAGGAAGGCGCTTTGATAGGCTTCCAACCCTTGCACGCCGCCGGCGCCGTAGAGCTTGACCATCTTTGGCTGAACGGCTTTGATTTCGATCGCCCGCGATGATTGCGCATAGACGATATTGGTAGCGAAGCACCCGAGTACAACACCGGCAAGCAGCGTGAAGATTTTGGCAGGCGAGACATCGATCATTTCGCAGCTCCGGTTTCGCCCGCGGTCAGTTGTACGTCTTTCCAAGTCAACTTGCCATAAACAAAGTCGCCGCGGCGGACTTCCAGCGTGTGCGGGAACTGGCGGCCGTCTACTTCACGATAATCACTGAAGCGAATTTCGCACGGGTCTTCATCAGGATCGGCCACCATTTCCAGGGTTTGCAGCCGGCCCGTGGCGGGATCGAACGACAGCCGCATTTCGACCACGTTCCGCGTGGCAATCAGCACATCGGCAACGCCCGGCAAGTCACGCTGCGGCGCGGTGCCATAGTACGAAACATCGCCGAACTTCTCCGGCCCTTCGACCAGCAGTTGCCGCCAGAGATGCAAAGCCACCAGCAGGCCGCCGCTCCCCGCTGGGGCCAGTTGGGCGTCGAGGTCTTTGGTCAGATCGAGGCTAGCCTTCTCAGCGGGAAACACACCTTCGACTTTGTTGGCCGCTAAATTGATTTCGATCGCGCCACCGCGAGAGTGTTCGCCCTTGAGCGTCCAAACGCCGGTGGTCTTGAAAAAATCAGCACCCGCCGTTGCACCTTTCCAAACTCGTTCCCGATTCTGCAGGTTGAAATAGTAGTTGGCATAACCGCGCCGCGGCTGAATCAACTTGGCAACTTCGGGCGGCGGTGGCTCCGCCTTGGGCTTGGCGGTGGGCAGCGGGATCTTCGGTGCGGGACCCTTTGGCATCGGCAGCTTCGGTATCGGCCGTTCGCCCTTTGGTTTCTCGCCAGGGATTTTCTCGGGCTCGGGTTTGTCCGGATCGGGTTTTGGTCCAGGCGCGGCTTTGGGTTTGCGCTGCACCAGTTCGAGCAGTTCTTCTTCGGCGTGAACGCCGGTTAAGCGAACGTGCGTGCTCACCGTTTTGCCGTCGTATCGATAGGTCAGCGGCACGCGCCAACCCTTGGGATAGATGCCGAGGACGTTCTTGAAGGTGTTGGTAGTATCGATGGCCCGGCCCCCGAACGAGATGACTTCCGCGTCATACCGCAGGCCGCGGCGATAGGCGTCGGAGTCTTCCAGAATGTTGGAGACTTGCACCTTGCCGCTTTCGCTGGTGCCGACGTTGAAGCCGGCCGTCGCGTGATCGACGATCCGCCCACTCTTCAGGCAGCCCAGGAAGTGCTTGATCTGATTGATCGAAATCGCATAACCGACGCCGACGTTGACGCGGCCCCGCTTCTCGAACGAGCCGCGGCCGTTGACGCCGATCAAGTCTCCATTCGCGTCATAAAGCGGCCCACCGCTGTTGCCCGGATTGATGGCCGCATCAGTCTGGATACAGTCGGCATATTCCAGCAGCGTGCCGGACGGATATTGATAACGGTGCGTGCCGGAGACCAGGCCATACGTGACGGTGGGCTGAAAATCGGTTGCGAGCAGGAATGGATTACCGACGGCGAAGCACCAATCGCCGGGCTTCACCTGGTCGCTGTCGGCCAGCGTGGCCGCGGGAAAATCCTCGCGGCCGAGCAGCTTGATGACGGCGACGTCGCCCGTGGGATCGATGCCGACGATCACGGCGTCGTACAGCCGGCCGTCGTTCATGCTGCACTTCATGTAATTGCCGGCGGGCTGCACCACGTGAAAATTGGTGAGCGCGTAACCATCGGGCGAAATCACGACGCCCGAACCGCCGCCGTTGCCGCCGTTGGCAAACACCGCCACCGCGGAGCGACAGGCCTTGGCGATGGAGGCGATCCGTTGTTGCTCGGCGGAGAGTACGGACGCCGGCACTTCTTGCGCTGTGAGGCGTGAGTACGATGCGAGCGAGCAGAGGCCCAGCATCAAACCACAAGCGACATAGCGTTTTCTGATCGGAATTATCGATAAGTTCATTTCGTGAACCTCGCATCTTGAAAATCAACGAGCGCGCCCAAGCCTTGGCCGCTGAGTGGATTGGTTTGCAAACTGAGGCGACGCACGCCGGCGATTTCGACCTCGATCTGCAGCGGCTTCCGTTCGCCGGCGGCCAGCAGGGGATATTTCGCCAGCGGTTTGCCATCGCCGAGGATCACTACTTCCACGTCGCCGCCGCTGTTGGACTTGCTGGCGAGCAGCACGCTGGCGCGAAACGAGCGGAAGCCTTCGGGCACGCGATAAGTAACCAGGCTCTTGCCGGTGAGCGACAAGGTGCTGGTGGAAGTGATCGTCGTCGATTTGGTGGACGGCCCCGGACGCTTGCCCGCGAAGGGACCAAACCAGTCGGCGGCCGCATTAGAAAGACCCTTGGGAATCAAGGCGCCGGACGCTTCACTGACTTCCATCGGCAACTGAGTCAGCATGGCCACATTGCCGGCAGAAAAATCGAGCCGCTGAATGCGCGCGAGCGGCATGGTTAACGAGACACCGGCGGGCGTTATGCCCCGCAAGTTGTCAGCCTTGATTTCAATCGTTCGCAGCCGCCATTCGCTGCCGGCGACGTCTTGCATGCGCAGGCTCGCGGCGGGGAGTTCACGCTTCACGGGCTGGAAGAAGATGATCCCTTCCAGCTTCTCGCGCTTCACTTCGACTTTATCACCGTCGAAATTGAAACTAATGCTGGTAGTGCCGATTTGCAGGACGGTTCCTTCGAGTTCATCGAGCGTGAGCGTGGTCACGATTTTCCCTTCGACCTCACGGGTGCCGATCTTGCGGAGCACCAGCACATCGCCGCCGCGTTTGGCGGCGAGAATCTCGTTCCAGGCCGGCGTGAGCTCGCCCTCCGTGGGGTCGTTAAACCGCACAGCGCGAATGGCCCGCGCGGGAACATCGGTCAGTTTGTCGCCGCCGAGCAGTTCGATCGTGGCCTTGCCCGCGGCCCAGGCGATGCCCGCCCCTTTCACGCTACTGCCATCGAGCAATTCAACCCACAGGCGAACCTGCTCGGTCTCGGGGAGGGACTTCGGAAAATCGACGGCCAGCACTTCCGGCGCGGGAATGGTTTGCTCGCCCGTCGCCGTCGCCACGGTGATTTTCTCCGCTGAGGCCGCGACCAGTTGCCCCTTCAGCTCCTCACCCCGCAGCAGGCGAACTTGCACCTCGGCGGTCGGCACAGCGGACAGCAAAGCCAGGATGGCGTAAACGGAAATCGTCTCCATGAGCGGCGGTCGGTCCTTGCTACTTCACGCCATCTTGGGCGAGACGCTTAAAGTATTCTTCAATGGTTTCACGAAAATGGGCGGGCAAGTCGCGACCAATTTGTTGCAACACTTCCTGCCGTTCCTTGGGGGGCAGGTTGCCCCAGCCTTCCTTCTTGCCGACGTTTTTGGAATCGACTTGCCCGGGACCCTTCAGTTCCGCCGCCTGGCTGTCTTGCATCGGATTCGCCGGCCTGGGCGAGCCGCCGCTGCCCGGTTTTTGCTGCTGTTGCTGTTTTTTCTGCTGTTCTTCCATCTCTTCGATCATCTTCTCCAGCTTGGCGATGACCTGTTCTTCTTCTTCGCGGACCTTCTTCCCCGCGCGGCCCAGATCGAGCCGGCGGCGAATATCGTCCATCAGGCGGGCGACTTCATCCAGCGAATCGACCTTCAGCGGCTTGATGTCGGCTTCCATCAGCCGGGCGATGGTCGCGTAACGGCGGGGAATGGTCGATTCGTTTTCGAGCAGTTGCGTAACCTGCTTTAGACAAGCATCTTTTTCC
>JAYTUF010000030.1:0-12201 GCA_043744755.1 Anatilimnocola sp. | reverse complement strand
AAAGGGGGCCCTCCGCAACCACGTCAACCACAACTCGATTCCACCAACAAACCACCGACCAAGTCCCATCGAATCAAACGATCGTGAATAATCCGGGCCAGCGGAGTGCGGGGCGCGGCGTCCCCTTCGATCAGTCGGATGGCCACATTCGCGTCGAGGTAGATCAGCAGTCACCCCACTCGTCACCTTCGGCCAGTACTCGGTTCTCAGGCCCCGCGTGGCTGTTGAAGAATGAGCTGATTGGCTGGAAACCAGCGTTGACATCCCGCGATCGCCAGCCGAATCCTACAGCAGGTGCCGGGCCTTGATATTCAGGTAGGAGTTGACGAGCGGTGCCGTCATATCTTCAGGGAATACATCCAGGCTCAGCACGCCCGTGTGCTCTAAGTCGCGGAGCACCTGATGCCGCCAGGAAAGGATCTCCGCGGCAGCAGCGCCGCGGAACAATTCCTCTTCGGATCGCGGGTCGCGGTCGGCGGCATCGAACAAATGATGATCCCGCAGCAGCACCCCGAGAGGCAAGTGTTGCCCCACGACGTTGCCCAAGTAGCTTTGCACCTGGTGCGAGTTCACTTCGTCGATCACGTTGGTAATCAGCACCACCAGCGACCGTTTCTTGCAGTGCGTGTGCAAATAGAGGAAAGCGTCGTCGTAGCGCGATTCGACAAGTTCAGGAAAACGGTCGAACGAAGCGTGCAGCAGTTGATTCATCTGGTTCATGCCACCGCGGGGCGGCACGAACGACAGCACCTTATCGGCAAAGCAAATCATGCCGACGGAATCACCTTGCCGGAGAGCAACGTAGCTGAGCATCAAGGCCGCGTTGAGCGCATGATCGAGCAAGCTGATGCCCGCGGCTTCGTTCGTCATCAGCCGGCCACAGTCGAGCAGAAAAATCAAGCGCTGACTCTGGCTGGTTTGAAAATCCTTGACGGTCAGCTTGTTCCGCCGGGCGCTGGCCCGCCAATCGATGAACTTGTGATTGTCGTCGAGCGTGTAATCTCGGAGGCGTTCAAAATCGTTCTCGGTACCCACTTTGCGCGTCCGCCGCACGCCCATCAAACTCAGGCGGTTGGTGCGGGCTAAGATCGCGAATTCAGCCAACTGCTTCATATCGGGATAGACGTGAATCACGCTCGGCGCTTCGTACTTATAGAACCGCTTCCAAAAGCCGAGCAGACTGCGGACCCGCACATGGACGCAGTTCAGGCCGTAGGCACCCCGTCGCGTCGCCGTCAGATCGTAGTGGACCGTGGAGCGGCTGCGGGGAGTCAGCCGCAGCACGAACTCTTTCGGCTCGGCCGAAAACTCCTGCGGCACGTCATCCCGAATCCAGGCCGTGAACGAGCGGCTGCTGACGTTCGAAATTTGCAGCGCGACGCGATGCGGCTTTTGCAGTGAAGCAATTTTGAGGGCTTGCCGCTCGATTGTGAGCGACTTCTGGCCGGGAATCGTGAACAGATCGAACAGCACCAGTAGCGGAATGAGCAAATCGACGAGCAGCACGAGCGCGAGCAGCCGCCGATCGATGAGCAGCGCCAGCGTGAGCAGCACCGGCACGCAAAAAATCGCGATTTGGGCGACGTGCGGATAGGTCCGCCGCGTCCAGGCCAGCAGCGCCATCGGCGCCGAGGCCAAGAGCACAATCAGCACCGCATACTGATTGAGCAAGTCGGCGTTCTGGTTCAAAAGCTGATTCAGGCGTTCCATGGAAGCTGTTCCACTACAGGCGTGGAACCTCCACCGAACGGATCAGCTCCGTGAGCAGGTCGTCGATCTTTTGCCCCTCGACTTCGGCCTCGGCCGTGAGCACCACGCGATGTCGCAAAGCGGGGAGCGCGATCTGCACCACGTCGTCCGGCACGGCATAATCGCGGCCCGAAAACGCGGCCAAGGTCCGCGAAGCTTGCACCAAAGCCAACCCCGCCCGCGGCGAGGCACCCATGTGAAACTGGGGCCACTCGCGCGTGCGGCGGACAATCTTGTTGATGTAATCGATCAGCCGGGTGTCGATCCGCACCTGGGCATTGTCCTGAATGGTCTTCAGGATTTCCGTTTGCGAACAGATCGTCTGAACCTCACTCTTCAGGCGGTCATTCAGGTCGAGTTGCTGGCTGTGCATCTGCAGGATTTGTGCCTCTTCCTGTTCCTGCGGATAGTTCACCATCAGCTTGAACATGAAACGGTCAAGCTGAGCTTCGGGCAAGTTATACGTCCCTTCCGACTCGATGGGATTTTGCGTGGCGAGCACCAGGAAGGGCTTCTCGATGACGTGGCTGATGCCGTCAATCGTGACGCGATATTCCTGCATGATTTCGAGCAAAGCTGCGTGGGTCTTGGCGGGGGCACGGTTGATTTCATCCGCCAGCAGGAACTGCGTGAAGACGGGACCGGGGCGGAAGCGGAACTCCTGCGTCTTCATATCGAAGATGGGCGCGCCGGTGATATCCGACGGCATCAAGTCGGCGGTGAACTGAATGCGCCCGAACTGGCAACCGAGCACCTTGCCAAGAGTTCGCACGAACAGCGTCTTCCCTAGACCAGGCACGCTTTCGATCAGCACGTGGCCGCTGGAAAAGAGGGCGACGAGCGCTCCCAGCACCAGTTCATCCTGACCGACATAGAGTTTCGCGATCTCCCGCGTGATGCGGTCGAACAGTTGCTTCGTGGGCGTTTCGCGTCCTGGTTCCGCCTTGGAGGACATGTGAATGCCCGCCGCGGGCGCGGTAGCGGGCTGCACCGGCGCAATCGGCGGTGCAAACGCTGGAGCGCCGCTGGAGGGCGCGGAATACGTCTGAGTCGGCGGTGGTTGTGGCGGCGCTGCTAGTGGCGGATGGAGAAATGACGGCGGACTCGCGGCGGGTGTACTCGCGGCCGGCACTTGAATTACGCCGTAGCATTGCGGGCAGGACGCCTTGCGACCCGCGGCCGATGCCGGGACCTTCAGCGACCGACCGCAGCCGCTGCAGGTGAATTCAATCGTGGCCGCGGTCGTGGAATCCGAACCAAGGGGTGAAGAGCTCATGCGGGCTTATTCAATGGCGAAAGAGTAGCGAGCAGGTTTGGTGTGGAAGAGTTCGACTTTAATCAAGCGGAGCGGATCGCACCATGCGAGGGACGATAGAGCGAGTCATTTTGCAGTTTATTTCTTGTGCGACTTTCCGGAATCACGCTTGCCATGCTGGCGGTACTGCTGCAGCCGGGCGTAGGCATAGGCCTGGTCTTTGGTCCGCTGCATCAGCTTGCCAAGGGCGGAAATGTGCTTGCCAAAATCGGTCGGCGCCTCGATTGGCAACCGGCGCGCCCGGCCAAAAATGGTCGATCTGGCCAGGCAAAAGACAATCGCCAGCATCATCAGATGAAACACAATGGCGTTCATCGGATAGGGCCATTCCTGGTGCCTCTTTTTCGTGGCCCGATGCTCCACGGGAGGGCCACCACGGCCACTTTCCACAAACGCGACGTTGCCGCTGGAGCATTCCGCAATCAGTTTCGTCGCCAGCTTTCGATGTTCGTGATTGATGAGCGGATAGTTGAGCAACATGCTCCCATTCGCCACGACGATAATTTGCCCGTCGCCCCAGGAACTATCAGAAACACGCGAGACCAAAATGTCCTTCTCGCTCTTGAGCAACGTGTCGTAGTTTTCCGGCAACCCACCAGCGTTATTGCCCGTTAAGTCTGCCTTCTGGGGAATTTCCAGCCGACTGGCGAGAGTGATGTCCGTCTTGCGAGCATCAATGCCCGCAGCCCAGGGACCTTGCAAGGTGGTCACTTTTCGCGGCGTCCCTTCGCGGAGGGTGAACCAGCCACCGAAACGTTCCTTGGGCAAACGAGCGCGAGCTTCGGCGAATTTCGACTTGGCTTCGGCCAGTTGCCGGCGAACTTCCGCGGCCTGTTCCGGCGGCGCGAGCGGTTGCACGCGCGCCCAGTAGGCGCCGGCTGCGTCGTAATCGCGGCCGACATAGACCACGGTGCGGCCTGATTCCTTGGCCAGCCATTGCTCTAGAAAATCTCGTTGCTCTGTCGTGGGCACGCCGAAATCATCTGGGAACCAGACGAGCGTGTGATACTTCCGCAACCGCGGCGAAAGGCGATCGACCGACGTGACGCCGTGCCCCGCCTGGCGAAACAAGTCGGACAAGACAATCGTGCCATTGACGCTCGCCCGGTCTTCGCTGCCCGTCCGCTTGCCGTAGTTCGTTTGCAGCCCGGGCGACGCGCGGAACAGCCACACCAGGAACAACACCAGCAACACGAGACCGCCGATGATCAGGGGCAACGTATAGTTGCTGTCTGATTTTTCCGATGTCGAACGAAAAGTGGATCCAGCGCTCATGCGGAGGTCAGCTCCACTTGTTCGAGCTGCGTATGAAACTCATCGAGTCGCCGCCAACTCTCCTCGAACCGCGCGCGGCTCAATTGATGATGTCCAAAGAAAACATCCTCGAATGAGATCATGGTCCCCTGCAGCATTTGCTTTAAGGCCTCGCGCGAACGAGTCTCGCGCAGGTACTGCCGATTGGTCTTTCCCTTGGCCAGGCGAATGACATGTCGTTTGTCCAAAGCCACCAGTTGATAGCTGAACAAATAAATAATCGCTTCCGAATATTGCCCCGCTTCATACAAGCGCTGGGCTTCCGACAGGAAATCACCGGTCGGTCGCTTCATTTGAAACGGCAGATCCTCCACGCGGTCGATGTCGCTCGACGTATCGATCACCTTCGTCCCTTGGGTTTGCAACTGTTCGCCTTGCAAGAACGTCTTCACAAGCAGCACGGCGAGCACCACGATAATGACCGTCAGCAGGCTGAGACCCAAGACCTGAAACACCGTTCCAAATCCGCTGCCCAACCGGAGCCGGCCCGGGCCCGCGGCCGTTGTTGTCTTCTGCGTCCAATCCGTCTTCGCGGTTTGGGGAGTTGCCTTTTCTCGTACATCGATCCGGCGAACGTCATCCTGCCTGGCATCGTAGAAGGGAAATGTAGTCCGGCCGTTCAGTGCTTCGCGGCCTTGTTCAATGGCCTCCTCTTCCTGTGGCCTTGATTGTTGACCGGAACAATTCTCCGACAGTACAGCGAAAGTCGCGGTAAGCGTTGAGAGGGCGATAATAAAGAACCGAAACAGTTTCATGAACAGAGTTTACTCGAACAAGTTGTATAGAGATCGTTGGTTAACTAACTTCCCCCATTTTTGCAGATTCTTCGCGACCGCCGGCCAGTGATCGCCCCGCTGGGACAAGCCCAGCGGTCGCGTGAAATACGGCACTAATCCAAATTCGGAAGTTATTAAATTCGTGTTCCATAGTTACGGATGTCTTTCAAAACGCCGTCGGCTTGAGCCGCAGAGCTTCAGCCTTCATGAGCAGTTCCACTTCCCAGCCTTCATGCCGAATCCGCAGATCAAGATAGTCCAAAAACCGGACTACCGAAACCAAACTGACCACGAGCCACAGGACGGCGGGAAACCAGATATGCACCAAGACCCAGTTCAACTCCGTGCTCGAAAACATCACGCTTTGCAAACAAAATGACGTTATCCCGATCATCCACACGAGCACCAGTGTCGCCAGCATGGTGCCTAACCAGCGCACGAACAGGTCGCCGCTATAAGGGCCATGCAAGTGTGAACTGCGCTTGCCAATCGTAATTACCTGCGGGTTGTTCGACCGCAGCGGGTTCTTCTCCAGCACGATGATTTCGTTGATATAAGGCCGGAAAGCCCGCATCGCCGTCGCATAGGGTAAGAGCAAAAAGAAGACCACGCCCACTTCAACCCAATAATTGGGATCGAAACGGTCGAATGTGGTCCCTAGCAACCACAAAGGAAGCACCGCGCGGACGAGTAACTGACTCAGAATGATTGCCGGAAACTGCTTGAGCGCTTCCCAAACGACGTGCTTGATTCTCGGATTCTCCATGAATACCGCCGGACCCAAATAGGCCACGACAAACACCGAAGCCAAGGGTGCTTCAAAATAAATGAAGGCCGCCATCATCCAAAAATAGCGAAAGGGCCACTCTTCCGTAAATTCCATATCCGCGGCCATCCAGCCGAGCAGGATGGAATTGAAGGCCGCGAGGGGGATAATTGCCAGTAACGAGCAAATCAACCACGGCTTCCAGAATTCGCGCAGCAGCCGGAACGACAGGTCGAGGGTCTCCAACAAATTGCGTTCGCGAATAGCAATGCGAGTGTTATCGAGCTGCATTCAATAACCTCCGCGGGAACCCCAGCACGACAAAATAGAAAGCCAAGACGGTGCTCGAAAGTAAGGCGACGGCTGATTTGATCCATAATGGGGCGGCGGACGGCGACAGAAATCCTTCGATGACCGCGGCCACCGCGAACATCACCATGGCCGACGCCATGACGGGCATCATCTCGGAGCCCGATTTCTGCAACGAAGCCGAGCGGGAGAGCTGCCCCGGCATGATCCACGCCAGCCCCAAGCGCAAGCCGGCGCCGGCGGAGAGGACAATGGCAGTTAACTCAAAGGGCCCGTGGGCGCGGACGAATTGAAAGAAATAAACTCCCTGCTCCACATCGGGCCGGGCCATGTATCCAAAGGCAGCCCCCAGCACCAAGGCATTCTTCATCGTGACATACAAACCGGGCACTACTAGTAATCCCCACACAAAACATTGCAGGCCAATGCCCGTGTTGTGTTGAATATAAAAAGCGGCCGCGGCAATATCCGATTCGCCATCGCGTCCGTCGAGCGGGTTGCTGTGCATGGACTCGAGTTGCTCGACCATCTCGGGCGTCATCATTTCTTCGGCATAATCGGGCCAGGCAGTCTTAGAGTAAGCCAGCCAGGCGCTCAGGATAAAGAAGAACCAGAACAGCACAAACATGAACTGCACGCAGCGGTCGTTGAAAATCCGCTGCGGAACATCTTCCAAGAGCATCTTGCTCCAGGCCGCAATGTCAAATCGCTTGGCGCGATACAACTGGTTATGCGCGCGCCCCACCAGCCGATGCAGATACTGCACCGTGTTCTCAGGCAATTGATAGGAATTCGATAGCGCCAAATCGGCGCAGGCGGCGCGATAGAGCGCCGAAAACCGCGAGATTTCAGCGGTGTTCAGCTTACTCAGACTGATCCGCTCGCAATACCGCTCCAACTCTTGCCAGTTCTTGCGGCGGCGCTCCAGCAGTTCGACAACTTTCATCGCGATGGGCCTTTGCGGTTCTTAGTCTGGCGGACGGTTCGGCTGCGGGATTCCCACCATTTGCTCTTGCGGCAGCGGCGGCATCTTAACATCGACCTGGAACGGGTTGCTTGTGTTTTGGAAAGGGTTCGTCTGGACCGCGGCCGCCTTCGCTTCGGCCAGACGTTGTTCATCCTCGCCCCGATCGGCGATGAAGGTACGGTAGTAGAGCGCGCACAACAGCAGATCGTAACTAGTATCCGCGGGCAGACCAAATTGCACTAGCAGCGGCTCGCCCAAGTGCTTGGCCACTTCCCGCCGCCGGAGAGGCGTGAAGAACCGCCGCCGTTCGACATAGGTGGCGAGCGCTCGGGCCAAAGGTCGCGAAACAACAAAGTTCGGCGGTAAATAACCAGCCAATTGAATCGCCCGCGGATCTTCCAGCCGCGCGACGCCCGTCAGCCAGGAGTTTTGCTCGACGACCACAATCGTGCCGGCAACCAGGTCCCCCACGCGCTGACTGCGCTGGGTGAGCGTCATCACAATCAAACCCACCAGGGGCATGGCGAAAACAAAGTCAGGCTGAATCAGGAAAAACAGGTCGGCCCCGCGAAACAGATTTCGCATGATCGCTTGCATGCCATTGATGGGCTGTCCTTCGGTCGTCAGCACGCGGATTCCAGTCATCCGCTTGCCAGGCGTTTGGCCGTTCATGAAAGTTTCAAACAGCCCGCCATAAAACCAGGTAAGAACGTAGAACGAGAGGATGATGATCGCAAATGCCAGGCCGGGACTGGCCATGCCGAGCGTCAGGCCCACGACAAACGACAGCGCAAACAGTATCGCACCGATGATCGCCCAATCGATTAAGAGCGCCGGCAGCCGCCGAAAGGGGCCCGCGAGACGATATTCAAACGCGATGTTCTCCGGCGTGACAACCCGGATGGTTGAATCGATTTTCTCGCGTCGTTGTGCCATAAAAAATTGCGATGCTCGCGCTGGAAACGTGGAATCCTGAGCCATCCGAACGATGGCTCAGGACCGGAAACCACGCCTTTGCATTATTTGTTCCCCGCGCGCGGGACGCAAGTTGGCTTGGAAGTCAGCGAACTACTTCGTATTCTTCCCCGGCATCGTCCCTTCCTTGATCAGATCGCCATAGACCTTCTCCTCGGCGTTCTTATGCTCCGAAGCTTTTTTCAAAGCATCCACCAGAATCGCCATCGACTTCGACAGCGCCGCCGCTTTGTCGGCAGGCGTGGTTTTCTCATCGGCGGCGATCTTGTGCTCGGCCAGATATTCCTTGTGCTTCAGATGGTCGTGCATCGCCATGCCAAAGTCGTTCAGGCCATGTCCCTTCGCCTTCTTATCGGCGTCGGGAATGTGGCACATGCCGCATTTGCCTTTTTGGACCTTGAGCGTCTCGGTGATCTTGACGCCATTCGGATCCTTGGCATAGTGCTCGGCAACCTGCGCGGGAATCGGCGGCAAGGCCAGCGCCGAAACGGCAATTCCCAGCGAAAGCGCCGCGGCAATGAGTAAAGTCAGCGATCGTTTCATAATTCGTCTTCCTTCAATCAAGCAAAAGTTGTGGGTCAATCAATACTACTTCTTCACGGTAATCAAAGTCCAATTGTCCGTGCGGAACGGCGAAGCGGGCAGCCCGGCCTTGTTGAACAGATTGGGTTCCGCGGTGCTGTTCCAAGCGAAGCGAATCGCAACCGGCTTTTGCACCGAATCGCTGCTCACGACGATGTTATCTCCCTCGATGGTCGCCTTGGCATCCACAAACTCCTCGTTCTCGCCCGCGATCTGAAAGTGCGTCAGCGGCTTGTCGTCCTTGGCAGTCAAACCACCGCCGACGTGCTTGAATTTCAAGCGAATCTTCGCGCCTTCAATTTCTTGCGAATCAAACAACGGGCCGGAAAAGACCAAATCTTTCTTCTCATAGGTGTTGGCGAGGGCCCAGAGCGCCAGCCGCTTGCCCACGTCTTGCTTATTCTTGGGATGGATGTCGCTGATATTCGTGATATCGGTCGTCACGCACATGCCGGTGTTCGGCAGCGACAGAGTCTTCACCTGCGCGTCCCACAGTTCAGCCAACTGACGCGGATCGCTGGTGCCGTATTTGTAAGGCGCGAGTTGCACATATAAGAACGGAAACTCACCCTGGCCAAACCGCTTCCGCCAGTCGCTGATCATCGCGGGGAACAAGGTGCGATATTCATCCGCCCGGCTGACGTTCGACTCACCCTGATACCAAATCGCACCCCGCATGCTGAACGGAATCACGGGCGCGATCATGCCGTTATAAAGCACCGCGGGCTGATTGGGATTGCCCTTTCCGGCATCCACTTTCACCGCCCGCTCGGCCATGTATTTCAGCGACGGAACTTCCGCGAGCGCCTCCTTGCTGGCCCAGGCTTCGCACACCGTGCCGCCCCAACTGGTGTTGATGATGCCGACGGGAACATTCAACTCTTTTTGCAAATGACGCGCGAAGAAATAACCGCAGGCGGAAAACGACGGGACCGTTTCGGGACTGCAAACGGCCCAGCCGCTCGTCGGCGTAGTCTTCACGGTGCCTGGATCGACGGGAATATCATCGACGGGCGTTTCGGCGGGGACCTTTTGCACCTTGATCATGCGAATCAGCGGGTGATTCGCACTCTGGGCTTCTTCTTGTGGATTGGCCGACTGGGCCACGCTCCATTCCATGTTCGATTGGCCGGAGGCAATCCAGACCTCGCCTACATACACATCCTTCAGCGTAATTTCGTTGGTCCCCTTGAACTTCAGTTCAAACGGCCCACCCGCGGCTGGTGTCTTGAGCTTGGCCTTCCACTTGCCGGCGTCATCGGCTTTGGTCGTCGCAGTTGCTTCGCCGAGCGAAATCTTCACTTCCTCGCCCGCCGCCGCCCAGCCCCACAGGTTAGCCTCGGTCTGCCGCTGCAGCACCATGTGGTCGCCAAACAGCTTCGGCAATTTGATCTCGGCCTGCGCCGAACGAACACCAGCTAGAGCCGCCAAAACAGCTAGAGCCAGCGAGCAACGAACGTGAAGTTTCATTGGTCATCCTCAAGAGTGCCTAACAAATCAAGACTGGCCCATCAGTTGACTCATTGGCGATGCGAGAATCAAGAGTGGGGAAGGCCAATCACTGATTAGATTCCGCCGACCCGTTCAAACTCCGTCTGAATCACGTAGAATGTCCACGCTCTCAATGGCGCGAGTCAGCAGGCTGGATGGCGAAATTGGCAGACGCACAGGACTTAAAATCCTGTGGTGGGTAATCCACCGTGCGGGTTCAAGCCCCGCTCCAGCTAGTTAAGTTGTTTATTTTCAACAGGTTGCGAATCGGCTGTTTTTGGTGCTGATTCGCTGTTTTGTTGAGTGTTAGCCAGAGTGTTACCTTTTTCGGCGTGGAACGCCGCGTACACCGCGTCGGCGGTCCGCTCGGCGTTTTTGCCGACATAGTAGGTCAAGGTCGTCTTGATTTCGGAATGCCTCATCAGTTCCATCAGCACTTGCGGTAGCAGTCTGCCAGACCACCGTTCACCGAACGAGCGCCGCAGGTCGTGAGCCGATGCGAACTTGACTTTCCCCTGGGGATTCGTCGCCACCTTGATACATGCTCTCTTGCCGACTTCGCAAATCAGGTGTTTCGCCCTGTCCGCGGTCAGCACCGCGCCGTTCACCCCGCGCGATGGAAGCTTGAATACAAGCCCGCAGCGGTCTGCCCGGGGCGTTGCCAGCAATAGCTCGGCAAAGTCTGGAGTCAGTGCCAGGAGCCGCGCCTTGCCGCTCTTGTCGCAGCCAGCGGGGATGTAGAGCATCGGGCGTTTCCCGGTCAGGTCAACCCGTATCGCGTTCTCATCTTCCCACGATAACGCCAGCGCTTCGCCCAGCCGCAAGCCAGAGAACCATAGCCCACGCAGTAGCCGCTCCCACGCGGGCGAGTGTTCCGGCTTCTCTATCACCTTGGGAATCGCCGCTAACATCCGGTCGAATTCTTCCCCCGTAATCGGCCTGCCCTTCGACTTCTCAGCCAACCGGCTCGGCATCTCAATTTCAGGGACATTCGCCAGCAGCTTCATGCGCTTCGCCCATCGCAGCGCCGCTTTCAAGTGTGCCAGGGTTGATTTAATGCTGGCTTCAGCTTTCTTCGCTAACCGCAGTTCACTGGTCAGGTAGCTGATTCGCTCCTCGGTCAGGTCGGTAATTTTCTGAGGGTTGAGATATTGCTCGACTTGATTGAACACGCTGATAACCTTCGTTGCCGTGTTCGCCGCCTTGCCGCTGGTCACTTCCCGTTCGTACCGCTCCCGGAATGCCGCCCAACTCATTGCCTTATTCGCCGCGGAGTAGTTGCCGCGAAGTTTTTCCTCGAGCGCCGCCGCTTTCTTCGTGGCTGCGTCCCGGTCTTTGGCCTTGCCAGTGATCTTGATCCCACTGCTGCGGGTTTTCTTTCGCCCGGTCATCGGGCATCGCCACTGCAATTGATAAACGCCACGGTCGCTGAACTCGACAACGTAAACTTTCAGGTCGGACATGGTTTGAACTCCAAAGGGAAACCCCCGGCGGCCGAAGTCGCCGGGATGGGAATGAAACAGTTAGTCAACGATCTTCAGCGCTTCGCTCGGCAGTTTGAAATGCAACTTGCCGCGCTTCGAGAGGTAGAACGATTTCGGCATGACGACCGCTGTCTGCTCTTGAATCAGGCAGGGCGAGTCGGGATGCTCGGCATCGAATGCAGCCTTGAGCCGATCGGCTTGGGCCCGGTCGAAAACCTTGGTCAGTAAGTGGCCGTTCGCGTGCCGCAGGTCATAGAACACAATCCGCCGCGTGCGGACGATCGCCAGTTGGTCGTTAGATTCCATTGCTTGGGTTACTCCTCGATCATGCCAGTGGTGAATGTGGATGGTTGCCGCATCGTGCGGAGAGAGCTTAGTTGGACAGCGCCATGTTCGTCGTTGCTAGCGGAACTAAGTACTCACAGTAACGACACTTGCGGACATTGACCAGTTTTCATTGGCATTTCACGGTC
>JAYTUF010000029.1:0-12208 GCA_043744755.1 Anatilimnocola sp. | reverse complement strand
CCATCGGTTTCGCCGCGGCGCTCGCTTGTCTGGCTCGTAATTGGCCAGTGACACTCGCCGGTCGTGACGACGCAACGACCTTTCGCAGTCAGCTAGCGTTACAACTGGGCGCGAGCTATTTGCCGCGGCAAGAACGTGAACTACCTGCAGGAGACGACATTGAACGAACCGGTTTCGATCTGGTGCTCGAATGCACAGGCAGCGACGAACTGACTCTTGCCGCCGCGGCCGCAATGCGTTCCTGCGGGATCATGGTTTGGCTGGGGAGCAGCCGGGTACCGCACGCGCGGCCGCACAATGTCGAACGCCTGATGCGCGATGGCCTGCTGCGGAACAACCTCTTCATCGGCAGCGTGAACGCCGCCCCCCGCGACTTTCACGACGCCCTCGCTCATCTGGCCCACTGGCAACAACGCGATTCAAAGGCACTTTCCGCCCTCATCACCGCCCGCGTCACCCAAGACAACGCCCTCTGGCACTATGAGCATCGCCAGCCGCAGGGAATCAAGACGGTCGTCAATTTTCACTAGCGTGGCCGTCCTTAGACCGAAGATTGCGAAGAATCACGCCCGTTTTAGCCCTCCCGCAAACTGCCGCTCCGCCTTAAACTAAAGGCTTCGGAAAGAACCGCCGCTCAGGAGAACCACAGCATGGCAACTGGCAAACAAATGCTCGTGGCAGTGAAGTACGAATTGCAACAACACCCGGAACTGCAAGAGCTGACGCTCAACCAGTTTGACGTGGAAGACCTCTGCCGCGCCGAAGCCCGCGACCTGGAAGACTTTGGCGCGACACCAGAGCAGGCGGCGTGCGTTGTGTGCGATTTGAAACAAGGGGAACTCGTGAAGCTGAATCAGTGGTTGGGCGTGAAGTTGATCCCCAGCGAAAAGCTGGTGAGAAACTTGATCCCCGGTGAAGGAATTCGACGATCCGCCGGTTCGTGGTGGACCGGCTTGGACACGCCGGAATCGATTGTGCAAGAGATTCGCGACATGCGCAATGCGACCACGCGGTGACCAATGCCCTTTCTGCTCGATACCAATGTTTGCTCAACATCGCTCAAGGCTCGCGCAGGTCAAAGGGTTCATACACGAATGCTGCAATACCTGGGGCAGCTTCATGCGTCCCGTATTACGTGCGCCGAGTTGTATGCTCATGGTTACCGGAGCAATGCCAATCAGTTGCTCCAGATCGAAACGATGCTCAGCGATCTGAAGATCATGGAGTTCGATAACGATTGCGCTCGAGAGTACGGGCGGTTACACGCTCGACTTGCAGATCGCGGCCGAAAGTGCGGCATGGCCGACTTGATGATTGCCGCGACCGCTCTCGTTCACGGCCTCGTGCTCGTTACGCACGATGGCGATTTCAGTGCCTTTCAAGATGTAATTCCGGAGTTGCGGCTAGAGGACTGGCTCGCAACCTGATGAACCCACACACACATACAAAGTTACCGCTAATGAGTTCGAGTTCTAAAAAACCTTCCCTCGCCAAAGTTCCCGACGCCGATGCGTCGAAGGGGAGCTACGCCTTTGTCAGCCTCGGCTGCCCCAAGAACCTCGTGGATAGCGAGCGGATGTTGGGGCTGTTGCAGATCGATGGCTATCAACTCGTCAACGATCCGGAGGGGACCGATTTTGTCGTCGTGAACACCTGTGGCTTCATTGAGCGAGCCCGCACCGAATCGTTCTCGTCCATCGATGAAATGCTGGCGCTGAAGAAGGCCGGCAAGACCAAAGGCGTGATTGTTACGGGCTGTCTGGCGGAGCGGCAGAAGGAAGATCTGCTGACGGACCGGCCGGAGATTGATTATCTCGTCGGCGTGTTTGGCCGCGAAGCAATTACCAAGGTCGCGGACCGGCTGGTGGGCAATTTAGAAGAGCAGCGGACGGTGTTTCAGCCGGCGCCGATCCGGGCGATGTCGGATCGCAACCGCCTCCGCATCACGCCCAAGCATTTTGCGTTTCTCAAGATCAGCGAAGGTTGCGACCGGCTCTGCACGTTCTGCGCGATCCCCAAAATGCGCGGCAACCATGCCAGCAAGCCGATGGACGAGATCATGCTCGAAGCGGAACAACTGGCCGCCGACGGTGTGCGCGAATTGATCATCGTCGCGCAAGACACGACTTACTATGGCATGGATATCTACGGCGAGCCGCGACTGGCGGAGTTGCTGCGCAAGCTCGATGAAGTCGAAGGTCTCGATTGGATTCGCCTGATGTACTTCTATCCGATGTATATCGATGATGAGTTGATCGACGTGCTCGCCAACAGCAAGCGAATCATTCCCTATATCGACATTCCGCTGCAACACGCCAGCGATCACATGCTGCGGCGAATGGCCCGCCGCGTCACCCGCCCCGATACGGAAGCATTGCTCGCGAAGATCCGCGGTCGGATTCCGAATCTCACGCTGCGAACGACGTTCATCACCGGCTTTCCTGGCGAGACCGAAGCCGATTTTGAAGAACTGCTGGCATTTGCCAAAGAGCAGCACTTCGAGCGGATGGGTGTCTTCACTTATTCATTCGAGCCTGATACGCCGGCCGCGAGTTTGCCCGATCATCTTCTCGAGGAAGTAAAAGAATCTCGCCGCGCCCGATTGATGGAAGTGCAACAAGCCCACGCCTTTGCTTGGAATGAAGCCCAACTGGGCAAGGTGATTTTGGTGATTCTCGATCAGCCTGTGCCCGGTGAGAAGAACGTCTGGATCGGCCGCAGCCAGGCCGATGCGCCCGATGTCGATGGCCTGGTATTTGTGACCGGCGATCGGATCAAACTGAAGGCAGGCGATATTGTCCCCGTCGAAATTGTGGCCATGCAAGATTACGATCTGGTTGGACTCGCCGCGGATAAACCACTTAAGCGTCAACAGCCCGGTCGGATTCTCTCGTTGGCGGCGAAGGCGTAAGGCCACTGCCATGAGCGATGTTGCCGAACGTCCTAGCCTCACCGATTCCCCGTGGTTCTGGGCATATCTGTTCGGAACAGCGGCGCTCATCGCCCTGTTCATGGCCAGCGCGAAGTTCGGCCCGCGACAATCGCAGATCGAACGCGAGTATCAAGCCCGCACCCGGGCCGCTCAGAAATTGAACGGTCAGGAGCCTTCGCTCGAACTCTCCACGCCGCAGCGAACATTGGTCACGCTGCAGCCGTTATGGTATGTTTTAGCTGCCGTCACCATTCTCGGCTGGTTGCTGTTCTGGCGATCACAGCGCGCGGCGAATACTTCTCCCGATCCCGCTACTGTGAGCACGCATCATGTGGATTCTGGACAATCCGTATAACCCCTTCTTGCTCGCCTTTCTCGGTTGCGTCGCCTGCTTGGGTGCCTTCGTCGCCTGGATCATGTCCAGCCGCAAGGAAGCCCTCTATGCCGCCGCGGGAATCTTTGTGCTGTTTGCGATCCTGATCATGACAGAGCGAATGATGATCTCCGACCGCGAGGCGATTGAAGCCACGCTGATTCGCATCGCCGCCGATCTGGAGGCCAACAAATATGAGAAGGTCTATGCGGCCATCCATCCTTTGGCCGTCGATCACCTCACGCAGGCCCAGGCAGAACTGCCGGGCTACCGGTTCAGCGAATGCCGGATCACGAAGATTCAAGAGACGAAAGTGGACGCCGCAGCCAAGCCCAAGACGGCCATCGTCGAGTTCAACATTGTCGTGAAGGGCACCTTCAAACAGGGTGCCGACGTCTTTTCGGATATGACCATCCCCCGCTTCGTCCGCCTCAATCTGGAACAAGATTCGGCCGGCGAGTGGAAGGTGAAAGACTATTACCACGACTCGCCCGAGAAGGCGATTATGCAGAATCCGTAGGCAGCGGCTGACGCGGAATTCGCAAACAAAACTTGGCGCCCTGACCTGGCGTACTCACGACTTGCACATCGCCGCCGTGAAGTTCCGCGATCCGCCAGACCTTGCACAGGCCCAATCCTAGGCCGCGGCCCGCTTCTCGTCCCGAAAAGAACGGATCGAACAGATGGCGACGGACGGCGGGTGAGATGCCGGGACCGTTGTCGGCGATGATGAATTCGAGGTACGGCTTCTCATCGGCGAACTTGTGTTCGTCCACCGCGACTTGAATCTCCCCGCCGGTCTTGAGCGCTTCGAGCGAGTTCTTCAAGCAGGCCGCGAGGGCGGCAGCGAGTTGATTCCGGTCCGCCCGGAGCGTGATCAAATCGCTAGGGACGTCAGCACTCAAGACTTCGGTCCGCTGCTGCATTGCGGCGGACGCGTGTTCTCGAATTACTTGGTCTAGCAGTTCGCGAACGTCGAACGTCGTCCGCACTAGCGCGGGCGGATTCGCGAACAGCATCAGGTCGGAGAGCATTTCAAATGCGCGAAAGGCTTGTGCATTGATGGTCTCTAGCGCTTTGCGGCGCTCGGGATCTTTTTCGCCCGGCAACAGCATTTGGGCCCGCGTGGCGATGTTCGTCAGCGGGTTGTTGATTTCATGGCTCAGGCCGTAGGCGAACTGCTTGAGCGCGGCGAGTTTTTCGCGCTCGAGATCACTTTCGGAGAATTTGCGTTCAATCGCCGCAGCCCCTCACCCCAACCCTCTCCCCGTATTCACTCGGAGTACCGAGAGTACCGGGGCGAGGGAGCATAATACAAAGACACTCACTGCTTTACGCATTCGCGGTGCGTTCGATATCCAGCATGTCGCACACGCGGTCGAGCAGCTTTTCGACGGTAAACGGCTTCTGCATGAAGTCGTCGGCGCCGGCGGCTCGCAAGTCGGCCACCTTGTCTTGCTCGATCATGCCGGAAATGCAGATCACCTTGACCATTGCCAGCGTGTTGTCGCTGCGAATCCGCTGGCAGACTTCTTTGCCGTTGATGTCCGGCAGCATGATGTCGAGCACCACCACATCGGGCAGAAACTCCTTGACCATCATGCCGGCATCGAAGCCGTTGTTGGCCACCTTAACATCGAACCGGCCGTCGCGGAGGAACGAATCGCGGAGCAGCTCGCTTAGTTCCACGTCGTCGTCCACGACGAGCAACTTCCGCTTGCCGCTTTCGAGAGCGTCGGTCGGAATGCCGTTGTCCCGCATGAAGTTATACAACTCATTGCGGGGAATGCGGCGGAACCGGCTACCGGGAACACGGAACCCCTTGAGGGCCCCGTTGTCGAAGCAGCGAATGATCGTCTGCTGGCTCACCTTGCAAATCTTGGCGGCCTCGCCGGTGGTAAATACAGTCTTCAATGACATGGCTACGAACCATCCTTCCCTTACGATGGTTAGACCGGCCACTGGAGCAAGCAACATCCGTGCTCCAATCATCCGTGGTTGCCTTGTGGGGTCACTGCCCCAAAAGGACTAGCCACTTCGCCGATCCCTGACTATTTCTTCACAAACTACGCCATAAGCGTAGAACCCACATTTAACTTGCTTGCTGCAAAGCACAGAAACGGTGAACCTTTCCAGGCTTACCAAACTTCCCTGCCGTGGGCATTATAGCGGGACAACCCAACCAGTCAAGCTCGATTCAAACGACGCAAACTAGGGCAGGAGAGATAGTTGCGCGCCGACGAAAGAATCGCTGGCAAAATTCTTGGCGCGAGTCAATTGCCTAGCTTCTCCTTGTCTCCCGGTCTCCTTGTCTCCCTGTCTCCCGATCTTCCCGCTTCCTCCCAACCCGCAAACTCACTTTCTTCGGAACATTTCTCACGCTCGCTACAACCGGCTGCCGATAGCTCTGGCAAGCTGGATTGTCGTTTGCCCCCGTTTGGTTTTGGATGAGGGATTTGCCATGCTCGTCATCGTTAGCGACTTGCACCTGAACGATGGAACCGCCGGTGCTTTGCTGGACTCCGGTGCCGCGGAGTTGCTCACCGACCGCGTCTGCGAGCTGGCCTATCGCGCTTGCTGGCGGGCCGACGGCAGCTATCAACCGATTCAACGTCTCGACCTGGTGCTGCTGGGCGATGTGCTCGATCTCATCCGCTCGCAGCGCTGGCTCAGCAGCGATGTCCGCCCCTGGAGCGATCTGCAATCGCCCGCCGGCGTCGAGATGGTCAGTGGCATCACCAGCGAAATCCTCCGCAAGAATGTCGAGATCATTCGGCAGTTGCGAGCCCTCGCTACCGAAGGCCTCGTCACCGTGCCGCTCGCCGGCAGCAATGGTCAGCCGGTTACCGACCACGACGAAATGCCCGTCCCCGTTCGCACGCACTATATGGTCGGCAATCACGATTGGCCGCTCCATCTGCCGGGCGCTAGTTACGATCTGCTCCGGCACAAGGTGGCCCATCACCTGGGTTTGGCCAGTCCTCACAATCGCCCGTTCCCGCATGAGGCCGCCGAAAGCGAAGAGCTGGCCGATGCCCTTCGCCGCCATCGCGTGCTGGCTCGTCATGGTGACATCTTCGATCCCCTCAGCTTTGCCGAAGATCGCGATGCCAGCAGCATCGGCGATGCACTGGCCGTCGAACTCCTCGCGCGTTTTCTGCAACAGATCGAAGCGGAACTGCGCGGTGAACTAACGCCCGCCGCGATGGCTGCCATTCGCGAAATCGATCAAATCCGGCCGACTCTGCTCGCCGCGCCGTGGATCGAATGCACCCTCGAACGCCATGTGCCGCAGCTCGCCATTCGCAACATGATCAAACGACTGTGGGACAACCTGGTCGATGATCTGCTCGATCTCGAAATCGTCCGTCAGCGGAGTCGTTGCACTCCCTCGGACGTGATCGATGGCCTGGCCGGCGCTCTCAAGTTCAGCAAGCGAGATTCGTCGCACTGGATGCAGCGGACTTTGCGTTGGCAGGAAAGCCTGCGGGGCTCGTCCAGCGAATCGTATGTCGCCCATGCCTTGGCCGAAGCTGATTTGCGGAACCGGCGGGCTCGGCACATTGTCTATGGTCACACCCACCAGCACGAAGCGATTCCGCTCGATGCCAGCCATGCCGATGGTTACGTGCTGAATCAAACCTACGTGAACGCCGGCACCTGGCGGCGGACGTACCGGGCCACGCAAGTCGCCGCGGCCACGCAAGAGTTCGTCGCCAGCGAAAGCTTCTCGCTCCTCGCCTTCTATCAGGCCGATGAACGGAACGGCCGCAGCTTTGAAACCAGCAGCGGCACCCTGGCGCCCAAGAGTGCCTATGTCAGCGCTCCGCCCGCCAGCGAACCCAGCTTCGGCGGCCACAACCTCCGCGCCCCGCACTTCGCGAAGCAACATGTTCGCAGCCGGGTGTAGGAAGTTCTGAGTTTTGGGTTTTGAGTTCTGAGACAAGAGAGGCAGGGAAGCCAGGCGCTTCGCTGCCTTTTGTCGTTTTTGGCACTCCTCGTTGGAGTTCCGCCTTTAGGCGGTCCCTCTGATTTGTTACCTCGTTGCAATCGACGGTGAAAGATGGAGAGACCGGCTAAAGCCGGGACTCCAACAAGCACTCATCCCTTCCCGCCTCGTATCAATCGCCCGCAATTGCTAATCTCTAAGGAACACAAATTCAATAACTTCCCGATTTGGATTGGTGCGATGTTTCTCGCGACCGCTGGGCTTGTCCCAGCGGGGCGATCACTGGCCTGCTACCTTGTCGAGCTTTCGTCGGCTGGGCGACCACCGGCCTTGTGCCGGTGGGGCCATCACTAAGCGGCGACGCAGCCAATCAGTGATCGCTCCACGGAGGGCGAGCCCCGTGGTCGCGGAGTCTGATCATGGTTCATGAGTAGCTGACCAGTGATCGCCCCACCGGCACGAGGCCGGCGGTCGCGAGGAGTCCGTAAATCGGGAGTAATTTTCAAAACTCAGAACTCAAAACTCCGAACTTGGAACTTCCCATGCCCGTCACCGCTGAACGTGCTTTTCGTTTGTGTCAGTTGCTCAAGGGCGTGGCCACGCGGGAAAATCTGTCGCTAGCCGACTATCTGCACTCGATTCCCAAGCTCGATTCGCTCAGCGATCTGCCGGCGGGAACCGTCGTGCTCGTCCGGGGCGATGTCGATGCGAAGGTGGGAGCTGAAGTAGGGCAAGGCGATATTCGTTTGCGGTCGATGGTTGAAACATTGCAAGCCGGGCAGCAGCAAGGTTTCAAGCAGGTGATCTTTGGGCATCTCGGCCGCAAGGAAAAGGACAAGCCCATCGGCTCGCTCGCCAAGGTCGCCGCCCGGCTGGGACAGTTGCTCGGCTGCGAAGTGCCGCTGATCGAAGATTGGCTGGACGAAACGACCAGCACCGTAAAGGACCACGTGCAGCAGAAAATCGCCGCGGCCCCGAATGGGAGCGTGCTGATGCTGCAGAACGTGCGGGCTTACGATGTCGAAACGCTCCTCTGGAAAGCCAAGCCCGAGATGCTCTCGATGGTCGCCGCCAAGCAAGCGACCTTCGCTGATTCACTGAGTGAGAAGATTGGCGAGGTTTATGTCAACGAAGCCCTCTCGGCCGGCAGTCTTGATGCATCCAGCACCGTCGTCCCGCTGGCGATGACCCGCGTTGCCTTAGGCAAGTATCTGGCCCGTGAGTTCGAAGGGCCGATGATGGACTGCCTCAATGCCCAGTTTGTGGTCTTCAGCGGGATCAAGATCGACAAGCTCGACGACCTGGAAGCGATGATCAACCGCGGGAAGCTCAAGAAGATCATCTCCGCCGGTTCGCTCGCGATGGCTTTGAAAAAGGCCGAAGCGCTCCTCGCCGGCAAAACCTTCGCTCTAGGTGTGACCGAAGATCCCGCCCACGCCGACAAGCCTTACTACATCCCTCCCGACCGCATCGAACAAGCCCGCCGCATGTTGCAGGCCGGCAAAAGGCAAGGGATCGAGTTCATCCTGCCCGTTGACTTTGTCCTGGGTGATACCCGCGTGGTCGAAACGCTGCAGGCCGGCGATCAGCAGTTCGACATCGGTCCGAAGACCAGCGCCCTCTTCGAGCAAAAGATCAGCGAGTTCATCGCCAGCAAGCAGGGACAGGAAGCCCAAACCGCTGCTTTCCATAATGGCGTGTTCGGCATGTTTGAAGACCCGCGCTTTGAAGCCGGCACCAAGGCCTTCATCGCCCAACTGAAACGCCTGACCGACGCCGGGATCAAAGTCTACGTCGGCGGCGGCGAAGGGGGCACCGCCCTCGAACGCTACGGCGACCCCACCTGGATCACCCACTGCTTCACCGCCGGCGGCACGGTCCTCAACGCCCTGGGCAGCGAACCAGTTCCCTATCTCGTCGCCCTCCGCATGGCGGCGCAAGACGCGTAAGCGACACGTAGCGTCGAGCCACTCCCTCGCCCCCTGTACTCAGGGGGAGAGGGCCGGGGTGAGAGGGCCGGTCCCGCAACCGAACTCGCCATCTTGATAACGCATTCCCGCCTCCCTATCGCGGCCCCCCAGCGCCGAAGATTCTGCCCTTAACCTCTAAGATCTGCGCCGACCTCCCCGCGCCACCATCCCTCCGTGGTCACACGATTGATAACGTATTCGCCGCCATTTCCAGCCACCGAAGCGCCCCGCGCAACTGCCTTGTCAGCAACACATTGCGACAACTATAACATGTTATCTGTCATCATTTGTCGAAAACAGTGATAACATTATTCAACAGTTGTTGCGCACTAGGAAATTGTCTCGCGATCTCTCCCCGCGCTTACCGAACAACGGCAATCTCGCCTCCCTTGCGATCGCAGCCTGCGCTGTTATCACCAACAATCTGATAACGCCTCGTCCGTGAATGTGCTCACGAGTTCGTCAACAACATCTCTACCATTTTGTCAAAGACTTCGGCCCAAGTATTATACGTTTAAGGCTGGACACGTCTGGTCCTGCTGGCAACGGAATTTTCGCTTTTTCTCGGAAGCCCGAGGCGTAAGCCGAAGGATTTGGGCAAGTGGTCTCAAGATTCACACTCATGCGGTAGCACTACAATCCGCCCGCCGGCGTCAGAACACTCGGCCCGCAAGGAAGAGTATCCGTGGTGCTGCCGCACCGTTGCCATGAACTGCGCCATCTCGCCCAATCCCGTCGGCTTACGCCTCGGGCTTCCTTTTCGTGCTTTCCGCCACTCTTTCCGCCTACGGCCCGTCATGCGAAGATGCCCTCCGCGCGTGGTTCGTAGCGGAGTGTGCTCCTGAGGCGGAGGACCCTGGCCCTGGTGCCCGCGCGGTGATTGCTTGTGACGCTCGTGCTCGTTCTAGCTGTTCTGTTTGCTGCCCATTGCCTAGAGGATTTCGTCCCCATGCCTCAAGTTCCTGTTGATTCGTTGCCGGAGACCGCAGCGCTGCCCAGCGGCTTCGATCTGAAGAAGTTCGGCATCACGGTGGACGACATTCGCCGCAATCTCGCGTCGGCCGAGTTGTATACGCTGGCGATACGCGAAGATTCGCAGTGCAATATTGCCGATACCGGAGCGCTCATTGCCTATTCCGGCGAGAAAACCGGCCGGTCGCCCAAGGACAAGCGAATCGTCCGCGAGCCGGCGTCCGAGAAAGATGTCTGGTGGGGCAACATCAACATTGCCATTGATGACGAGACGTTTCAAATCAACTTGGAGCGGGCCAAGGACTATCTCAATACGCGGAAGAAGCTGTATGTCGTCGATGCCTTCGCGGGCTGGGATCCAGCCACGCGGATGAAGATTCGGGTGGTCTGTTCGCGGCCCTATCACGCGCTATTCATGCACATCATGCTGATCCGCCCGACGGCCGCCGAACTCGCCAGCTTTGGCGAGCCGGACGCGGTGATCTACAACGCTGGGCAGTTCCCCGCCAATCGTCGCACCGCGGGCATGACCTCGAAGACCAGCGTCGATCTGTGCCTGGCCCGCCGCGAGATGGTGATTCTCGGCACCGAATACGCCGGCGAAATGAAGAAGGGCGTGTTCACCCTGATGAACTATTACATGCCCAAGCAAGGCATCCTCTCGATGCACTGCTCGGCCACCGCGGACAAGCAGACCGGCCGGTCGTCGCTGTTGTTCGGCCTGTCCGGCACCGGCAAGACGACGCTCTCAGCGGATCCCAACCGCCTGCTGATCGGCGACGACGAGCATGGCTGGTCCCCCTCCGGCATCTTCAATATCGAGGGAGGCTGCTATGCGAAGGCCATTGATCTGACGCCGCAAACGGAGCCGGAGATTTTTCAAGCCCTGCGGTTCGGCGCGGTGCTCGAAAATGTTGTTTTTGACGAGCGGACCCACCACGTTGATTTCCATGACACGAGCATCACCGAGAACACCCGCGGCGCGTACCCGATCGAGTTCATCCGCAATGCAAAAATCCCCTGCGTTGCCGGCCATCCCACCGACGTGATCTTTCTCACCTGCGATGCTTACGGCGTGTTGCCACCGGTGAGCAAATTGACCGCGGACCAGGCCATGTATCATTACATCAGCGGCTACACCGCCAAGGTGGCCGGCACGGAGATGGGCGTGACCGAACCAGTCGCGACGTTCTCTCCCTGCTTCGGCGGACCGTTCCTCGTCTGGCATCCTTCGCGATATGCGCAGTTGCTCGCCGAAAAGATGCAGCAGCACCAGGCCAACATCTGGCTGGTCAACACCGGCTGGAGAGGCGGCGCGTTCGGCACCGGTGCGAGAATGAAGCTGAAGCTGACCCGGGCCATCATCGACGCAATTCACAACGGTAGCCTGGCCAAGGTCGAAACCGTGACTGACGCTGTCTTCGGCTTCGCGGTCCCCACTTCCTGCCCGCAAGTTCCCAGCGAAATTTTGCAGCCGCGCAACACTTGGAACGACAAGGGCGCCTACGACGCAACCGCGAAAAAGCTCAGCGGGCTGTTCGTCGAGAACTTCAAAAAGTATGCCGCCGATGTTTCCCCCGCCGTGCGCGAGGCAGGACCGAAGTAAGCGGTTCAGCTTTCCGAGCAGCAAACGGGCAGCGAAGAATTTGGATTGGGCAATAAATCACTTCCGCTTGCTCGCGACCACTGGGTTTATCCCAGTGGGGCGCTCACTTGGCAGCTACCAAGAAATCATACGGATCACTGGCGACCATCGGCCTTGCGCCGATGGAGCGATCACTGGCCCGCTACCCGCGCGGTGAGCACGACTCAGAAAATCGCCGCGTGCTACTGGCTTCATTGACCTGTGACGATTGGGCGTCGGAAGGTTGATCCTTTAGCACAATGGCTGATAACCTGTGTTTTGGAAAGATGCAACTGCTGCACTCACCTGGTTCCACGGAGATGATCCGTCGCTGCAGGGCCGCGTCATGCCAAAAGATCAAATGCTCGCCCGCTACGAAGACTTCGAC
>JAYTUF010000028.1:0-3122 GCA_043744755.1 Anatilimnocola sp. | reverse complement strand
TCGGCGACCCCGACCGTTTGGCCCAGCGCCGCCAGTTGCTCAGCAGCATTGAAAGCAAAGCTCTCTCCAAAGACGCTCGCGGCGCGGACTGGTCGGACTTGCGCGAGAAGGGCTACGACGCCATGACCCGGGCCGAGGGGCGGGCTGCGTTTAAGATGGACCTGGAGCCGGCGAAGATGCGCGATCGGTATGGCCGCCATCCGCTCGGGCAAAACCTGCTTCTGGCTCGGCGGATGGTCGAGGCCGGCGTGCGGTTTGTCACCGTCAACGGCTGGGCCGGCCAGGCGCCGCATGATACCGCCGGTCCACCCAGCAGCAGTTGGGATATGCACGGCGGCAACATGGGCATGGGCAACGCCTTCGGTGACGGTTCCTACGGTATGGGTTTTTGCCTGCCGCGTCTGGACCAGGCACTGGCCGCTCTGCTCTCTGACCTCAAAGACCGCGGCATGTTAAAAAACACGCTCGTGGTGGTGACCGGCGAGTTTGGCCGCACGCCCAAAGTGCTGACTCAGATACCTCCCGGTCGTCAGCACTGGCCCGCCTGCTTCTCCGCCATTATGGCCGGCTGCGGCATCGCCGGCGGCCAGGTGTATGGCAAGTCCAACAAGCACGGCGAGTATCCAACCCAAAATCCCATCCGCCCCGAAGAGTTGGCCGCGACCATCTACCACGCCCTCGACATCCCGCTGAACGAACCGCAAAACAACAGCGGCATCACGCGCCTCATCACCACGGGCAAACCAGTAATGGACTTGTTCGGGTAACACCATGGTGCTCATCACGCTCCGCCGTGCCCGCCTCGAAGCTCCCCGTTCTACCTTCCCGCGCTGCTTGCGTTGGGGCAATCGCTGTGGCATATTGCGCGAGGTGGGTTCCGAACGATTGAACGATAGGCGCTAGTGATGCAAATCTGGCCGGCGATCGACCTGCGGGGGGGCAAATGCGTTCGCCTCAAGCAGGGCGACTATCAGCGGGAGACGGTCTACGGCGAAGACCCCGCGGAGATGGCTCGGCACTGGGTGCGGCAAGGCGCGTCATGCCTGCACCTGGTGGACTTGGACGGAGCGCGCGATGGCGTGGGCGCCAATCAGGCCGCGATCGCGGCCATCTTGGCTGCGGTGAAGATTCCCTGCCAACTGGGCGGCGGCATTCGGGACGAAGCGATCATTCAGCGGCTACTGTCTCAAGGTGTTGCGCGGCTGGTCGTTGGTACCAAGGCCTTGAAAGAGCCGGCCTGGTTCCAGCAGATGTGTGCGAAGTATCCGCACAAGTTGGCCCTCGGCATTGATGCCCGCAATGGCAAGGTTGCGACCGATGGCTGGCTCGAAACGAGTTCCGCCCTGGCCGTTGATTTTGCGAGGCAGTTCGCTGGCGACGCGGTGGGCGCGATCATCTATACCGACATCGCCCGCGATGGCATGTTGCAGGGACCGAACCTGGCGGCGATGGCGGAGATGAAAAACGCTTCGCCGATTCCGGTGATTGCTTCGGGTGGCGTGACCACCGCGGACGATGTGGTGGCGCTCGCGAGAGTGCCGATGGCTGGCGCGATTATTGGGCGGGCGCTGTATGAAGAAACGTTGACGCTGCCGGCGGCATTAGCTGCGGCAAAAGGAGGATCAGTGAAGTAGCTGAATAATTTCACTAGATTGTGTGTGCCACTGGCTCTGCCAGTGCTGACCTACCGAGAGACCCTCCTTTTGAAAGACAGCACTGGCAGAGCCAGTGGCACGAAAACAACCAACACTGCGGAGCCTCTCCTAAACTTAGCAATTCTCTCCCAACCAATGCGAAGGACACGGGCATGGCCAAGGTCAATGTGGCGGATATTCGCAACGTAGCTTTTTGTGGACATGGCAACAGCGGCAAGACCACGCTGCTCGATAAGCTGCTGGTCTTGACCGGCGCGGTCAGCGGTGAGCCGAACGTCGATAACGGCACCAGCATCTGCGATTTCGATCCGGAGGAAAAAGCCCACAAGCGGACGATCGAATCGAGCATCGTCCACTTCACGCACGATGGCAAGCGGATCAACGCCATCGATACGCCCGGCTACGCCGACTTCATCGGCCAGACCATCGGGGCTTTGCGAGCGGTCGAAACCGCGGTCATCGTCATCAACGCCCATAGCGGCATCGAAGTGAACACCCGCCGCGTGTTTCAGGAGGCCGGCAAGGCGGGCGTCGGGCGAATGATCGTCATTAACCGCATGGATGAAGCCAACATCGACTTCCCCAGCCTGATCGAAAAGCTCCGCGATACGTTTGGCAACGCCTGCGCCCTGCTCAACGTGCCCATCGGTCATGGCCCCGATTTCAAAGGCGTCGTCACGACGCTGGACAAAGGCGAAGCTCCGCCCGGGGCGCTGCTTAATGCCGCCGAAGTACATCAGCAGCTCATTGAATCAATCATCGAAGTCGATGAAACGCTGATGGAAAAGTATTTCGAGGGGGAAGAGCCAACGCATCAGCAGGTCGAAGATCTCACGTCGCAAGCTATCGCCCGCGGCACGCTGATTCCCATTGTCTGCTGCTCGGCCAAGACCGGTGTCGGTTTGAAAGAATTGCTCGAAGTCCTCGCGCACGAAGCGCTGCCGCCGACGGCGATTCCGCGGATCGCTTACAAGGAAGGGCACAAGGATGGCAGGGAAGGAGACGAGGTCAAGCTCACCGCCGACCCCGCGGGGCCGCTAGTGGCCCAGGTTTTCAAGACTCGCATCGATCCGTTCGTGCAGAAACTGACGTACATTCGCATCTATTCCGGATCGCTGAAAAAGGACGATCAAGTTCACATCGCCGGCGCGCGGAAGAACTCGAAGCTAGGCCCGCTGCTCGACGTGCAAGGGGCGGAGAACAAGCCGATTGAAGGAGCTTCGGCCGGCGAGATCATCGCCCTTGCCAAGATGGAAGAGCTGCACACCGGCAACACGCTGGGCGAATTCGAGATGGCGCGACTGCCGTTCCCGGTGCCGATGGTGGGCCTGGCCGTCACGCCCAAGAGCCGCAACGACGAAGCCAAGCTTTCGACCTCGCTGCACAAGATTGTCGAAGAAGATTCGACGGTGAAGATCGAGCGCGACCCGCAAACGAAAGAACTGGTGATGACCGGCATGAGCGATC
>JAYTUF010000027.1:0-3134 GCA_043744755.1 Anatilimnocola sp. | reverse complement strand
TGGTGGACCGGCCGCGGCTATCACAAATCCTAGTAGGCCGGAACCAGGTACTCCGCAGTTCCGGCATTTTCGCAACCGAACATCAAACTGCTGATCTGCCGGAACTGCGCGAGTACGTTTGTTCCGGCCTACTAATTGCAAAGAGTGGAATCATGTCGCACGCATCCTCCGCCACCAGCGGCGGCAAAACTCGCCGGGCTGCCAACGATCCGTTCTGGCTGCAAGCGCTGTTGATCACGCTGGCCGTGTCGTTCATTGGCCTGATGCTCATCCTGCCGCTGTCGATTGTCTTTATCGAAGCCTTTCGCGATGGCCTAGGCGCTTATCTCAAGAGCTTCAACGACTCCGCCGCCTGGGAAGCCATCAAGCTGACGGGCCTTGCCTCGGCAATCGCGATTCCGCTGAACTTGGTCTTCGGCCTCGCCGCGGCCTGGGCGATTGCCAAGTTTGAATTTGTCGGCAAGAGCCTGCTGATCACGCTCATCGATCTGCCATTTGCTGTTTCGCCCGTCATCTCCGGCTTGATCTACGTCCTGCTCTTCGGCTTGCAAGGTTGGCTCGGACCCTGGCTCGCCGAAAACAATATTCAGATCATCTTCGCCGTGCCCGGCATTGTGCTGGCCACCATCTTCGTCACGTTTCCCTTCGTCGCCCGCGAACTGATTCCGCTCATGCAGCAGCAAGGTTCGGACGAAGAACAAGCGGCCCTCTCACTCGGCGCCGGCGGTTGGCAGACGTTCTGGCGAGTGACGCTGCCCAACATCAAGTGGGGCCTGCTGTATGGCGTGATCCTCTGCAACGCCCGCGCGATGGGTGAGTTCGGCGCGGTCTCCGTCGTCTCCGGCCACATCCGCGGCAAGACCAACACAATCCCGCTTCATGTCGAGATTCTTTACAACGAATACAACGTCGTCGCCGCCTTTGCGATGGCTTCATTGCTGGCTTTGCTGGGGCTGGTGACGCTCGCTGCGAAGTCGTATCTCGAATGGAGAGTTCACCAAGATTTGAATCAATCCCTTGAACCGTCAACGGTAGAGGCCTAACCATGAGTATCGAAGTTCGCAACGTTACCAAGACATTCGGCACATACACCGCTTTGCAGAACGTCAACCTGCACGTGCGGGATGGCGAGCTCGTCGCACTGCTGGGCCCCTCGGGATCCGGCAAGACGACCCTGCTGCGGATCATCGCCGGGCTGGAGATTCCCGACGAAGATAAAACCAGCGCCATTTTGTTTCATGGCGAAAACGTCGCCCGCCGGCAAGTGGGCGAGCGGCAGGTCGGCTTTGTGTTTCAACATTACGCGCTCTTCAAGCACATGAGCGTCTACGAGAACATCGCCTTCGGCCTGCGCGTTCGCCCGCGGGATTCGCGCCCCAGCAACAATGAGATTCACGACAAAGTAACTCGCCTGCTGAAATTGATTCAGCTCGATGGCTTTGGCAAGCGCTTCCCCGCGCAGCTCTCCGGCGGTCAGAGGCAACGGGTCGCGCTGGCCCGAGCGCTCGCGATTGAACCGCGGGTGCTGTTGCTCGATGAACCTTTCGGCGCGCTGGATGCCAAGGTGCGGCAAGGCCTGCGCAACTGGCTGCGGCGATTGCACGACGAATTGCACGTCACCAGCATCCTGGTGACACACGACCAGGAAGAAGCCCTCGAAGTGGCCGATCGCGTGGTCGTGATGAACAACGCCCGCATCGAGCAAGTCGGCACGCCCGCCGAAGTCTTTCACAATCCGGCCTCTGAATTCGTGATGGACTTTCTTGGCAACGTAAATGTGTTTCACGGCCGGATCGAGAATGGCCAGGCCCTGCTCGGGAACTTCGCCGTGGACGTGCCGCATCTCGTCAAAGGGCCGTCGCAAAACGCCAACGTCTACATCCGCCCGCACGAACTGCAGATCGAGTTGCACGCCAACGGCTCGCCGTCGCTGGCCGCGTCGGTCTCGCGGATCAACCCGGCCGGCTCGTATGCCAAGGTCGGCGTGACGGCTGCCGATGGTCGGGAAATGCAAATCGATCTTCCCTTCGAGCGGTTCACGGAACTGAACTTGCAATTGGGAGACCGGGTGTTTGTCTCTCCCAAGAAGGTTCGCGTGTTTGTGCCCGATTATGTGATCTGACTCTTCAGTCATTTGGGATGTGCCATGCTACGCCTTGATCGATCCGTCGCGCGGGAGGGAACCAAGATGACCAGCAACGAAAACCAGGCCGCGCAGCCCGCTGAGGACGAGCACCAGAACCTCGCCGAGCACGAGCATGACCTGGAGCAGATCCGCGCCGCGCTCCGCGGCCTGCGCTATGGCACCGTGAGCATCATCATTCAAGACGGCGTCGTGGTGCAGATCGACCGCACGGAAAAGAAACGTCTGCGGCGAACGAGCAGCCCGCTAGCGAATTCGTGAGGCGCCGCCGCTCGGCACCCATTATCTTGCCCGCTCGTCGCGCTTGCCCCAAGCGGTAACGCGGGTGGTCCGCGAGAGTATTTCCTGCGGCGTATTGCGATTTCTCGACTCCACCTCGTGGGGAAATGGCCGTGGCCGAGTCCGTAGAGGCCCGAAAAATCGTTTGACCGCGTCAACGTTCTCTTTCCCGAAAATCATCCCGACAGGGCGCAGATTTTTTCAAAAGATTCTTTCGCTCCTGGACCAAACTAGTCCTGCGCAGAGCGTCATTACTAATTGCGGAGATCGTTGACAATTTGGTTGGTATTGTCCGCGCCGGATGGGCACTCTGGCCCGTCCGCCCGCCGGACGGGCCAGAGTGCCCATCTTACGGGGTTATCACCAGCGCCAGCGGGCATCCCTGGGCCGTGAGTCGTCCGTTATCAGCAATCAGCGTTTTCTGCCCAGAGGTCATCATCCTGGCGAGCGTAACGCGTTTGGCTGCAGACGTTTAGCGATATTGTTATCGTGGCCTGGTGAATTCCAGAAAGTGTTATCAATGGTCGCGGTCCGCCAGACGAATCAGGCGAAAATCCGCTGCAAGAGTTATTATCAAGCGTCCTGAACCGAAGCCCTTTTATAACGGAGATCGGGTAAACCTCCAGCGAAGGCGTCTGCGCGCAGACGTTCGAGGTTTGTGGGAATGTGAAAGAGGTCGGGTCTTCACGAACTATTCGGCCTGTTCCCGTTC